>CAZWZD010000054.1:0-7708 GCA_964638235.1 uncultured Erysipelotrichales bacterium | reverse complement strand
CGGCTTATGAAATTGGTACTTTTCTAATACATGATGTAATTCTATAGAAGCTTCTTCTAATAAAGGAGAATGAAAAGCTCCTGATACTTTTAATGGAATAATTTTTTTTGCTCCATTTTCTTTTAATATAGTCATCGCTTCTTGCAAAGCATCATTAGATCCTGTAATAACAGTTTGAGTTGGACAATTATAATTAGCAATACTCACATTTTCAATATCTTTTATTAGCTGATTAATAATATCAGCATTCATTCCAATAACTGCTGCCATAGATGTTTTATTAGCAGGAAGAGCATCATTCATAATTTGTCCCCTAATACTCACTATTTCTAAAGCATCTTTCATTTCAATAGCATTCGCATATGTTAATGCTGTATACTCTCCTAAAGATAATCCGGCAACAAATTTAGGAACAATTCCTTGCAATTCAATAACTTTAGCAATCGATAAAGAAGTGGCAAGAATGCATGGCTGAGTATTAAGTGTTATATTTAATACATTATCTTTATCTTCAAAACATATCTCTTTAATTCTGCTTCCTGCTTTATCATAGATTTCTTTTGCTATAGTATATTTGTCATAGAAATCTTGCCCCATTCCTACATATTGATTCCCTTGACCAGCAAATAAAAATGCAACTTTCATTCTTTCATCTCCTTTAAATATTTGTCTATTATTTCTTTAACTGTACTCATTTTTTTTATTTTTGCAGCCTGACTTCCTACAAATACTACTCCTTTATCAACATTTCCTTTAACAGCTTGTATTAGTGCTTCACTAATACAATAAGGTGTATCATTGGGATTACAAGGAATCATACAATGCAAGCAATGCTTCATACATATATTTCCTTGCTTTCTTGTTTTTTTAATAAAATCATTAACTATTGCTCTACCAGGATATCCTGTAGGGCTTTGAATAATTTCAATATCTTGTTGTTTACATTTAATAATTTGCTGTTTAAATTCTTCACTTGCATCACATTCTTTTGAAGCAATAAATGGTGTAGCAATCTGTACTCCTGATGCTCCTAAATTCATAAAATGATTTATTTTATATCCTGTATCTATTCCTCCTGCAACAAAAACAGGAATTTTCTTCTGATATTTTTCTTCAAATTTTTTTATTTCTACTAATACATCTTGTAAAATATCCTCTAATGTTTCACAGCTTTGATTAATCAGATCTTCTTTTTTAAATCCTAGATGTCCACCCGCTTCACTACCTTCAATAATGACAAAATCAGGAGTATAATGATACCTTTTATCCCATCTTTTTGCTATCATACGCAATGCTCTGCCACTTGAAACAATAGGTGCTAATAATGTTTTATTATTTTTAAATTTTGGTAAATCCAAAGGTAACCCAGCACCTGATATAATAGCATCACAACCACCTTGAATTGATGCCTCTACCATTTGATCATAATTTTGAGAAGCAACCATAATATTGACTCCTATTAATCCATTATTTTGACTGATTTCTTTAGCTTTATGAATATGATCAATCAATGCTCTACAGTTTGTTTTTAAAGGATTTCTTCTAAAGTCAGGATAATCATAACCAGGATGGGCTGCACTAATAACTCCCATACCACCATTTTTTGCAACATGTCCAGCCAAAGAAGATAATGAAACACCAACTCCCATACCACCTTGAATGATAGGTATATCTAAATGAAAATTTTGTATATCCATTTTATTCCTCCAAATTTTCAATAATTTCATGATAATCCATCATATCTGCTAATATTTTTTTAACGCTTCTTATATCTTTGACAATACCTGCTATTTGCCCAATCATAACAGAACCTGTTTTTACATCGCCTTGAACTGCTTTTCTTAAACCACCTAAAGTTAATTTTTCTAATTCTTCTCTAGAAGTTAATTGTTTTTCTAATTTCAAATACTTCCTAGCCATTGCATTTTTATATATACGGACTGGTGTATTAACGCTTTTTCCAGTAACAACAGTATCAGTTTCTTTTGCCTTTATAACCACTTGCTTATAGTTTTCATGTATAGGACATTCTAAAGATGCAAGTAAACATGTACCAATCTGTACACCAATTGCTCCCATAATTCTTGCAGCTAAATATCCACGTCTATCACCGATTCCTCCCGCAGCAATAACTGGAATTGAAACAGTATCAATAACTGCTGGAAGTAAAGCCATTGTACTAATTTCTCCAACATGCCCTCCAGATTCTCCACCTTCAACAATAATCCCATCAACTCCTAAACGTTCCATACGCGCTGCCAAAGCAACACTTGAAACAACTGGAAAAACTTTTATATTTGCTTTTTTTAATAAAGGAACATAAACACCTGGATTCCCTGCACCAGTCGTAACAACACTTACATGTTCTTCACAGATGATTCGAACAATTTCATCACAATATGGATTCATTAACATAATGTTGACTCCAAATGGCTTATCAGTTAATGTTTTACATTTTCTTATTTCTTCTTTCACTTGATCCCCATTCATCGATCCAGTTGCTATAATACCTAATCCTCCAGCGTTAGATACAACTGAAGCAAAATCTGCATTAGCTATATTTGCCATTGCTCCTTGAATGATAGGATATTTTATATTTAACATTTCATTTAATAACATATTTCTCCTCCATCTACTAAAGTTGCCCCATAAGTAAGTCCAGCTCCAAATCCTACAAGAATAATTTTACTTTTATAATCAATTAATTTTTTTTCATATGCCTCTACTAAAGCTATAGGAATACTTGCTGAAGAAGTATTTCCATATTCATATAAATTAATATAGAATTTTGATAAATTGATTTTCATTTTTTTAGCTACATAATTGATAATACGTAAATTTGCTTGATGAGGAATGATATAATCTATATCTGTTATTGATAGATTGCTTTTTTTTAAAACTTCTTCAATAGATTCTTGAAGTGCTCTTATTGCAAAGCGAAACACATTCTGTCCTTTCATTGATAAGTAATAATAATTTTGTGGTTGATTTTTTAGGTCACATGTTAAAGCTAATCCTTCTGCAACTAAATCTTCATTATTCCCAATACAATTTGCATAATGATATACTTTTCGGTTTCCCCTTTTTAAAATAATTGCTCCTGCACCATCACCAAATAAAACACATGTATTTCTATCCGTCCAGTCGATAATCTTGCTAATTGTTTCACTTCCTACAATTAAAATATTTTGATAACTGTTTAATAAGTCACAAGCAATTTGTAAAGCATATAAAAATCCACTACAGGCAGCATTGATATCAAAAGCAAGGACATGAGGAATATCTAGTTTTTTTTGAATCATACAAGCACATGATGGTATAAAATAATCTGGTGTCATTGTTGCTACAATAATAACATCTATATCTTGTTTATCTATTTTTGCATTTTCTATTGCTTTTAAAGCAGCACGATATCCTAATACACTTGTATTTTCTTCCTCACTTACATATCTGCTAATAATGCCTGTTCTCTCTTGAATCCACTCATCACTGGTATCTACAATTGCTTCTAAATCTTTATTTTCTATTTTACGTTTAGCTTTTTGTAAACCATAACCTATAATATCTATCATGCATTTCTACCTATTTTACGAAATTTCTCGTATCTTTCTTCTAACAATTTTTTTTCTTTCATATTCATTAGCATTTGAAATTCGCTATATAAATATTTATCAATATCATTTAAAACAAGTTTTAAATCATTTTGAATACCACCATCTGGCTCTTTTACTAAATAATCTGCAATCCCTTTATTATATAAATCATAAGATGTTAATTTCATAACATCACAAGCTTCTTCAACACGACTTGAATCCTTCCATAATATCGAAGAAAAACCTTCTGGCGATAAAATAGAATATACAGCATTTTCTAACATACATATCCTATCAGCTACACTCAATGCTAAAGCGCCGCCACTTCCTCCTTCAGATAAAACTAAGCATATAACTGGTGTTTTCAAATCAGAAAAAGTATATAAACATTCAGCAATTGCCTGAGCCTGTCCTCGCTCTTCAGCTTCTTTTCCTGGATAGGCTCCAGATGTATCTACAATTGTTAATATCGGTCTTTTAAATTTTTCTGCTTCTAAAGCTAATCTTAAAGCTTTTCGATAGCCTTCAGGATTACACATTCCAAAATTTCTAAAAACATTTTCATTCACTGTCTTTCCTTTTGCCTGAGCAATAACAGTAATAGGTTTATTATGAAAAAAACCTATACCTCCAATGATTGAATGATCATCTCCATATCTTCTATCACCATGCAATTCATAAAAATTTTGGATTAAACCATTAATAATATCTATTGCTTTACTTCTATTTGTACTTCTTGCAATCATGACTCTTTGATAAGGTGTTATTGTTGACTCCATTTGTAACCTCCATGAATCTTTAATAAATCAGTTATTACTTTTTTTAAATTTTTTCTCTCTACAATCATATCTAAAAAACCACTATTCAATAAAAACTCAGCACTTTGAAAATCATCTGGTAATTGTTGATTAATTGTATTTTGAATAACTCTCTTTCCAGCAAATCCTATTAATGCTTTTGGTTCAGCAATAATAATATCTCCTAACATTGCAAAACTAGCGCTAACTCCTCCAGTTGTAGGATGAGTTAATAAAGATATATAAAAGCCACCATGATTTGAATAACGTTTTAAACTTGCCGAAACTTTTGCCATTTGCATAAGTGAATCAATTCCTTCCTGCATTCTTGCACCACCACTTGTGCAAACAATAATCAATGGCAAATGTCTCTTATCAGCATATTCAACCATTCTACAAATTTTTTCACCAACAACCTTTCCCATGCTTCCCATTATAAAATGTGAATCCATAACACTCATAGCAACTGATATTCCACCTATTTTACCAATACCGCATATAACTGCTTCATTTAAACCCGTTAAAGAAATAGCTTTTTTTAACTTATTGTCATATCCAGGGAAATTTTCTATATTGACTGTTTTCATTTTTGAATAAAGTTCTTTCCATGTTTTGTCGTCTATTAAAGATTGCACTCTTTGATGAGCAGAAATTTTTAAATGTGAGAAACAATGAGGACATACAAAATTTTGTTCATACAATGTGAAATTAGGAATAGAAGTATGACAATAAGGACAAGAAGTAAATATATCATCAGGAATTTCTTTTTTATCTTTCTTTTTATTTTTATTTATCCATATAGAAAAATCTTTTAATTCTTTTTTTCTTTTCTTAAATAATTGATCCATTATTTCTCAACTCCTCAATAAATGATTCACAAAATCCTGTATCATAAGATCCTTCTATAAACTTTTTAGAATATAATACATAATAATGAAATTTTATATTTGTTTCTATTCCATCTATAATGACTTCACTTAATGATGCTCTCATTTTCTTTATACATTCTAATCTTGAATTAGAAAAAGTAATAAGTTTTAATATCATTGAATCATAATATGGTGATACTTCACTTCCAGTGTACATAGCACTATCAATTCTTACACCTCTTCCACCTGGTAAATGTAGAAATTTAACTTTTCCAGGTGCTGGAGCAAAATTTTTATTAATATTTTCAGCGTTAATTCGGCATTCTATTGCATAACCTGAACAATGAATATCTTCTTGTTTGATATTTAAATGTTGTTTATTAGCAATTTTTATCTGTAATTTAACAAGATCAATATTACAAATCATTTCAGTTATTGGATGTTCTACTTGAATCCTTGTATTCATTTCCATAAAATAAAATTGTCCATATTTATCAACTAAAAACTCAATTGTTCCTAAACTATAATAATGAACAATATGACATATTTTAATAGCTGTTTTATATAGTTTTTCCTTAACTTCGTTCTTTAAAGAATGACATGGTGCTTCTTCTATCATTTTTTGATGTCTTCTTTGAAAAGAACAATCTCTTTCATAAAGATGAATAACATTTCCAAATATATCGCCTGCAACCTGTACTTCGATATGTTTAGGATTTTCTATATATTTTTCAATATATACATCTTCATCTCCAAAACAAGCTTTTGCTTCAGCTTTAGCCTGATTAAACATATCTTCAAATTCAGATTCATGATGAACAATTCTCATACCACGTCCACCACCGCCATTACTTGCTTTAATAATAATGGGATAACCAATTTCATCAGCAACTTTCATTCCCTGATCAATAGAAAGAATATTTTCTTTTGAACCAGGAATAATTGGAATTTTAGATTCTAACATCAATTTTCTAGCATTAGATTTATTTCCTAATAGATCTAATAATTGATAAGAAGGTCCAATAAATATCAAACCACATTCTTCCACTAATTTTGCAAATGCACTATTTTCACTTAAAAATCCAAATCCTGGATGAATAGCATCACATCCTGTATTACAAGCAGCTTGTATAATAGAGTTCATATTTAAATATGAATCAGAAGATTTTGCTGAGCCAACACAAACTGATTCATCAGCCAATTGAACGTGCAATGATGATCTATCAGCAGTTGAATAAATAGCCACCGTTGATATTCCCATTTCTTTGCAAGTTCTTATAATTCTAACAGCTATTTCTCCCCTATTAGCAATTAAAATCTTCTCAATCATCACTAATCACCATCAATGGCTGATCATATTCTACTGTATCTTCATTTTTTACAAGAATAGAACGAATAATGCCATCTCTATCACTTTTAATCTCATTCATAACCTTCATAGCCTCAATAATACATAATATATCACCTTTTATAACTTTATCTCCTACATTAACAAAAGGTTGTCCTCCAGCTTCACTAGACTGATAGAAAGTACCAACTAATGGACTTTTAAGTACATATCCCTCAATATTTTTTACTTTTTCTTCCTTTTTGACTTCTTGTTTAACGGGCATAGCTGTTATTTCTTTTTCTAAAACAAGTTTTAAATCTCCATCTTGTAAATCTAGTTTAGAAATTTGACTATCTTCAAAAATTTCAATAATTTGTTTTAATTTATTAGTGTCCATAAATATTCTCCTTAGAAAAAAAGGCTAAGAAATCTTAGCTCTATTTTTTAGATTCAATTAAATTTACAATATCTTCTACTGTCTTTAAAGCTGCTAATTCTTCATCTGAAAGCTCAACATCAAATTTTTCTTCTAAATCTAAAGATAATTCTACTGCATCAATTGAATCAATATCTAAATCCTCTTTTAAAGATGAAGTTAATTCAATATCATTTTCATCAATATTTAATGAATCTACTAATGCTTCTTTTACTTGTTCAAACATATATTTTCTCCTTTAAATAAATATTTTTAATAATTTACTTCAATATTTTGAAGCATCTATAGTATAAACACTTTTTTATCACTTGTAAAGTATTTTAATTAAAAAAATTTAATTATTTAAATAAAAAAATGTATATAATTAAATATACATTTTATTTATATTTCTTTTTTTATTCTTTTATATATAAAAATTGTTATTATTACTGAAAGAATATCTCCTGGCAGATATACTAAAAATAAATTAATAAAGAGATAGGACATTTCAAATACTTTTTGATAATAAAAATATTCAATTAAAATAAAATATAATAATCCTATTACATATATAAATAATATTCCTATCAAACTTCTAACCAATAAATAAATTATTGAACTATTACGATAATGACTTACTATATATGCACAACCTATAAATCCAATTAAATATCCAAATGAAGGCATTAAAACATATCCAATTC
>CAZWZD010000053.1:0-7874 GCA_964638235.1 uncultured Erysipelotrichales bacterium | reverse complement strand
TGGATCTATAAGCTTACCTAAATTAGTAATCATATCAAATTTTCTAGCAATGAAACCATCTAAAAAATCAGTGAAACTAGACAGAATCAAGATTAATCCAGAAAAATAATGTCTAGAATCTCCTTCTATATAAAAATATATGTATAAAAACACTGGTACTAACAGGATTCTTAAATAACACAATATATTTGGAATACTTAAAAACTCTTTTTTATTAAACATAATTACCCTCTTTTTCATATAGTATATTATAAGTAAGTTTATGTTTAAAGTCAAATATCAATCATATAAAAAAGGATAGTTTCCTATCCTCCCTAAAATTTCAAGAATTTACGTACTGAAAAAAAGCTTCCAATTAATCCAACACCACTACCTAAAGCAACCAATATACCACAACATTGATAAACAAATGGAAATGGCGTTCTTAAAGAAATTAAAGAGCTATTAAAAAATCCTAAACTCTGTTCAAATACAAACTGATAACCATAATAAACAACCAACATTGGTACAATAGCTCCCAATACACCAATAAAAACTCCTTCTAACATGAATGGGATTCTAATATACCAGTTACTAGCACCAACCATTCTCATAATACTGATTTCTGTCTGTCTAGAAGTAATCGTCATTTTAATCGTATTAGCAATCATAAATAAAACTATAACAGTTAAACCTGCCACAAAAATTCCTCCACCATTTCTAATAGAGTTAAGAGTTTTAACTAAGCTAGAAGTTGAACTACCACCATAATTTGTAGAGTTAACACTTTCTAATTCTTCAATCTTTTCAGAAATTTCTTCTAAATCATTAGCATCATTAACTTCAACGCTATAAGCAGCTCCTAATGGATTTTCATCACGATAAGTTTCAAATAATTTTCTTCCATCTTCATCTTGTGATTCGATCAACTTATCCAATTCCTGATCCTTAGAAGAAAAAGTTACACTTTTTACTCCATCGATAGCTTCTATATCCGACTGAATTTTTTGGGCATCTTCATCACTAATATCTCTTTCCATCTTCACATAAATAGTCAAGCTATTCTCAATATCTAATGTCATATCTTCCACATTAATTGCTAAAATACCAATAACACTTATTAGCAATAATGTAATCGTCACAGCAAAAACTGATGATACTGACATTACACCATTTCTCCAGATGCTTTGAACAGCAGTTTTACAATGTTTTGGGAAATTTCTAATACAACTTATTAGCTCTCTCATACATACCCTCCTGTACTTGTATCTGTTTTTATACATCCATCTTCAATTAAAATTGTTCTCTTTTTATACTTTTGAACAACTTCTTTATCATGTGTAACAACAAGAATGGTTGTATGAGCAATCTCATTAATTCTATCTAATATTTCAATAATACCTTTTGATGTTTCAGGATCAAGGTTACCAGTAGGCTCATCAGCAATCAAAACCTTTGGTTTATTAACTATTGCTCTTGCGATTGCAACTCTCTGCTGTTGTCCACCTGATAATTCATGAGGAAATGAATTAGCTTTTCCTTCTAATCCTACAAGTTCTAATGTATTTCTTACTCTTTTTCTTATGAGTTTTCGAGGAGTATCAGTGACTTCTAAAGCAAAAGCAACATTTTCAAACACTGTTTTCTTTGGCAACAATCTATAGTTTTGAAACACTACTCCTATATTTCTTCTAAAATATGGAACCTTTCTATTCTTTATTTTTGCAACATCTATTCCATCAACAAACACTTTACCAGAAGTTGCTTTTTCCTCTCGATAAAGAAGTTTTATAAATGTAGATTTACCTGCTCCTGTTGGTCCAATAACATATACAAATTCTCCTGGAGCAATATTTATATTTATATCATTTACAGCACGTACACCTGTCTTGTATATTTTAGTAACATTTTCAAGTTTAATCATTTTTCTTTTCATCACCTCTTTGACATTATAGCACAAAAAATGTTAGAAAAAATGTTAAATATTGTTTTTTTGATATTTGTTTTCAAATTTATTTATTGTATAATGATTTTGAGGTGAATAAAATGTTGAGAAAATGTCCTTATTGCCATCAAGAAATGAAAGATGACTGTTATATCCGTGATAAAGCAACTTTATTGAATGATTTTGTAGTAATTGAAAAAGATGAAAACTACAAAAAAACTGAACATATTATAAAAGCAGCAATCTGTAAGAAATGCGGGCATATAGAATTGTATGTTGATGTAAAAGAAAAGGATGTTATCAAATAACATCCGTTTTTATTATTTACTTGGTATAAATCCCATCAATGTTGATGCCAAAGAAGTAATAGGCATAGTTTGTAAGTATACCTTTCCAGGTCCTGTTACAACAGTATTGAAAAAACCTTCTCCACCAAACATTTTATTTTTTAATTCTGAAACTGTTTGCACTTCCATCTTACATGTTGCATCCATCATTGCAAGATATCCTGAATCAATAACAATTTGTTGTCCAACATCTAAATCATATTCAATAACACTGCCATCAATTTCAACAAACAAAGCTCCTTGTCCAGAAAATTTGCTTAGAATAAAACCTTCTCCACCAAAAATACCAGTAGAAAACTTCTTAGCAAAAAATGTTTCTCTATTTACACCTGTTTCACTTGCTAAAAAGATGATTTTTGAACAACAACTTCTCTTCCAGGAGCAATATCAATTTTTCTGATTTCTCCAGGAAATGAAGAAGCAAATGCAATCTTATCATCCAAACTAGCAGTATATTTATTTAAAAACATTGTTTCACCAGAAAACATTCTCCCAAACGCTTTTCCCAAGCCTCCATTGCTAGTTGTTTCCATAACCATACAAGAATCCATCCAAGCCATAGCACCACTATCACTAAGCATAGATTCACCTTTTTCTAAATAACATTCAACCACTGGAAACGGTGTTCCTTTTATTTCATATTTCATAACTATTTCCTTCTAAAAATATTATACAATAATTATGAATAGTTTGTAACAAATATGGTGAATTTAATTATATTTTAGAATTTTTAATTACTAAAAATCATTATAAACATTATCAGTTCTTATATCAAAAGTCTCAGATATTATTCGTGATAATGATTTTTTCAAAAACTTCTAACAATCAAATAGATGATTCATTTCTAATTTTAGATATAAGTTCTTTTCTTTCCATAAAAAAACTGTCTTAAATTAAGACAGTATCAATAAATTCTATATTAACAATTGTATAATTAAACCACTTAATATTGCACTTATCAGTAATAATCCAATAATCTGTAAAAACACTCTTATTCTTACTTTATACTTAATCAAAACAATTAATCCCATTCCAGCATTCGTCATTAAACCGGATATTAAAGAAGCAAAGCTAAGAATTTGACTTGCATAAAGCTGTGTTAAAACTACACTTACAACACAATGTGGTATTAATCCGAAAAGTGAAGATACAATTGGCTGAAAATAACTTTGATTTAATAGTATAATAGATAACTGTTCTTCACCTATATATTCAAATAAATAAGATAAAACAAAGTGAACCACAACTATAAATGCATATATTTTTAATGTTCTGCTAATAACACATTTCCACAGTGAATGCTCTTCTTCTTTCTTTTCTATATCCTTCTTATGAAATTCAGATGTAACAAAATAATCAATCAAATAACCAAAAACAATTCCTAATAAAAACTTTAATAAAACCACTGTAAATGCAGTATTATATAAAGAAGGATTTGCTATTAATAAAGGAATAGCTTCATCACTCGTAGCAATATAAACAGCAATCAAAGTACCAATGCTTATTTCCTTTTCTAAAAACAATATACTCGCAATAACACTTATCCCACACTGTGGAATAACTCCCAAAACGGCACCATAAAGCGGACCATGTTTTCTTAATTTATCAAAAATTTTAGAATCATGCAACTCATAATATTCTAAGATAAGATACATGATAAATAGCATTGGCAACATAACGATAGTTTCTTTTAAAACATCTATTAATATTTCCATTATTCACCTCACACGTTTATATAATTCTCAATTCTTTTAAAATCTTATAAATACCATCCTTATCAGGATCATCGAAAAAGTAATCTGCTTTTTCTTTTAATTTATCATCTGCACCTTTATATACCACACCAACAGCACATCTGTCAATCATTTCATAATCATTCATACTATCCCCAAATCCGATAGTATCATTCAAATTTCCCTGGAAATAATTAACAGCTTTTACAATTCCATCAGCTTTTGTACAATCTTTGATAATAATTTCTCCATTTATATACTCTTCTTCATCTTTTGAAAAAACAACAACATTAAAATATTTTTCTAGCTTATCTACACATTCAAAAAAATTATTCTTATTTTTTGCAACAAAACATAATTTTGTCACACCTATATTATCATCATAATGTTCTATAGATAATCTATTTTCACCTTGTCTACGCAATTCAAAAAATCTCATTAACTCTAAGTTACTTCCAAAACTATTTTGATGCCTCATATCAAAAAATTCTTTAACTCCATCAGTTTCATAAATAGCATCTTTTGTTTCTAAAGTAAACAAAACTTGATGATCATAAAATAATTTCATAACTTTCTTAAGTAAAGATACATCAATATAATTTTCAAAAATATAATGTCCATCAATAATGACAAAACCCCCAGCACTGCAAACAATTCCATCATATCCTACTTCTAAAATATTTTTTACAATGGAAGTAGGAGAACGACCTGTACATAAAAACGTCTTATGCCCATTTTTTCTTGCTAAAATAAGAGCATCTTTATTTTTTTGCGTCATCATTTTAGATTGTCCAACCAATGTTCCATCAATATCAAAAAATAAATACTTACCCATATAATCACCCTTAAAGATTATAAAACTATTTTTTTTAAAAGCAATATAATTTTCCGAATAAAAAAAGTACATTTCTGTACTTTTAATACTTATTTTCTATAGTTTTTATTAATTTCTTTTTCATCTTATGATTATCAATAATCATAACTGTTGGAAAAACAATAGCTGAAACTGCAATAACTGCTAAAAAAGACATAGATAAAGTTTCATTAATTAATCTCATTTTCTTCATATTATCACCTCTTATCACACAAAAATTTAGCAACTCCTACATCATATTCACATAGTGGAATATTATGAAATGAAACTTCTTTAAAAGTCAATTCATGATTAAGAATTTTATTCGCTCCTTCTATTAAAGAAGGGATAATATCTTTTTGAATTGGAAATGATCCGTGTGATGGATAAATAATATCATATTCATCATCGAATTTTTTTAATCTTTCTAACCCATATTTATATGCTAACATATTTCTAAAAGTTCCAAACATAAAAATCTTGCCATCTTGAATTGGATCTCCACTTATCAAAAATCTCTTTTCCACATCAATAAGTCCAATACTGCCAGGAGTATGTCCTGGAATATGAATGACTTTTATCTTTCTGTTTCCTAAATCAATAATATCTCCTTCATAAATAGGTAAAGCAAACTTTTTATAGTTCACCAATTCGCTAGGATGCATATATATTTCATCAAACTGACTATTGCAGGCAATATGATCCATATCAGCATGAGTATTAACAACAAATGTATCTAAAGCAGTTAAGCTCTCAACTATTTGTTTAACATTTTTGCTCATCATACCAGTATCAACAACCATTGCCCTTTTTTTACCAGTTAATAGAAAATATCTAACACCTTGTTCTTCAAATCTCCAAGTATTTTCATCAATTGAAATAACCTCAACATCCATATCATTTACCTCTCTTTATTATATTATACATGAAATTTATATAAAAATCACCTGTAAACATAGCATATATATTACAGTTCCACCAATAATAGATAGAAGCGTATTTCTTTTTAATAAATGTAAGATAATAACACTTCCCACCCCTATTATTTCACAAATACCGTGATTTCCGTTTAATAAATCAACACTTTTCAAACAGTAAACAACAAGCATTGGCATGATTGCAAAAGGAAGAACTTCACCTAAATATTCGATAATTTTATTACTTTTATTTTTAAAAACAATGAAAGGCAGTGCTCTTGTAAACAGCGTTACTAAAGCGATAACCAAAATTAACAATATCTCATGCATGTGTATGTTCTCCTTTATACATAATCATTAAACCTACAATGATACCAATCATTGATGGAATAACAAAAGAACTTTGTCCAAATATAATTAAACATGTTATGCTTATAATAAAACCTAAATATGTATATAAATGCTTTTCATTATTTAAAAATTGATCTAAAACAATAACTATGAATAAAGCAGTCATTGCAAAATCTAATCCATTTGTGTTTATATTTAACAACGAACCTATAACTGAACCTATAAAGCTTCCCAAAACCCAATAACATTGATCAAAAAAAGAAATAAAAAACAAGAAATATTTTTCTTTGCATCCTGTTGGAACTTTTGTTCCAACTAATAATGAATATGTTTCATCAGTTAAAGAAAAAATCATATATGGTTTTAAACTTCCCATATTCTCAAACTTCTTAATCATTGATAAACCATAAACAAGATGTCTTGCATTAATTAATAATGTCATGATTGCAGCATTGACAAAAGTAGCAGATGTAGCTAATAAATTAATCGCAACAAACTGCATACTTCCAGCATAAATGAAGATACTCATAGCTAAACTATAAATAAAATTATAACCTTTACTTTCTAAAAGCATTCCAAAAGCTATACCTAAGACTATATATCCCATCATAACTGGAATCGAAGCTTTTAATGCTTTGATCATATTCTTTTTCATATATATACCTCTATGCTTCTAAGTCATCTTTATATTCTAAATATTCATCATATGTAGATAATCTATCAATACAGCCTTCATCAGTTAATTCAATAATTCTATTTGCAATGGTTTGAACAAATTGATGATCATGAGAAGTAAAAAAGATATTTTCTTTAAAACGAATTAATCCTTCATTCAAAGCTTGAATTGATTCCAAATCCAAATGATTTGTTGGTTCATCAAAAATCAATACATTACTATTAGCCATCATCATTTTTGCTAACATACATCTTACTTTTTCACCACCAGATAACACAGAAGCTTTCTTTAAAGCTTCCTCACCAGAAAATAGCATTCTTCCTAACCAGCCTCTTAAATCTTGTTCATATATTTCTCCTTCAGCAAATTGTCTTAACCAATCTACCAAAGTTAAATCACATCCATCAAAATATGAATTATTATCTTTAGGAAAATAAGATTGACTTGTAGTAACACCCCATTGATAAGTTCCTTCATCTGCTTCTATTTCTCCAGTAATAATTTTAAATAATGTTGTCACTGCTAACTCATTATCAGATACAAATGCTATCTTATCTTTAGGAGAAGTAGAAAACGAAACATTATTTAATACTTTAACACCACCAATTGTTTTAGACAATCCTTCAACATTCAATATAATATTACCTACTTCTCTATCAGCTTGAAAACCAATAAAAGGATATCTTCTTAAACTTGGTTTAATATCTACCATTTCTAGATTATCTAATAACTTTTTACGGCTTGTCGCCTGTTTTGCTTTAGAAGCATTAGCACTAAATCGGGCAATGAATTCTTCCAATTCTTTCTTTTTGGCTTCTGCCCTTTTATTTATTTCTTTAGCTTGTCTTAACATCATTTGCGAATATTCATACCAAAAATCATAATTACCAACATATAATTGAATCTTGCTATAATCAATATCTGCAATATGAGTACATACTTTATTTAAAAAATATCTATCATGAGAAACAATAATAACAATATTATTAAAGTTCATCAAAAAGTTTTCTAACCATCTTACACTTTTTAAATCAAGTCCGTTAGTAGGCTCATCAAGCAATAAAATATCTGGA
>CAZWZD010000052.1:0-7927 GCA_964638235.1 uncultured Erysipelotrichales bacterium | reverse complement strand
AATTTAATAAAAGTCTTTTCTCCTATTCCTTTTACATTCATTAAATCTTCCAAACAAGTAAAAGGAGTATCATTGCGATACTCTATAATCTTTAAAGATGTTTTTTCACCAATTCCATTTAATGTCATAAGCTCTTCTTGAGTAGCAGTATTTAATGAAATAGCATTTTCATTAAAAATGGGTAAATATATACTTGATTCATCTGTAACAATCTTATCATAATTTAAACACTTTAAATTAGCATCATCTTTTATCCCTACTTTCTCAACTAATTCTTTAACTGTTAAAGAACCTTCAAACTGATATTCACCAGTTTTTAAAAAAGCACCTTCCAAAGTCACAACACTGTAACTCACTGTATCTTCCTCTATAACTTCTGGCTGTTTATAATCATAAATTACTGATATAATTAATAAAACAAACAAACCTATAAATTGTAATTTTTTCATCTGCAATTCCTCCTTCAAAATAAAAAGAGAATCTACTTAGATTCTCTAGCTATATGAAAATGATCATATGCTTTTTGAGTAACAACTCTTCCTCTTGGAGTTCTTTTAATCAAACCAATTTGTAACAAATAAGGCTCATAAACGTCTTCCAAAGTCAAAGGTTCTTCACCAATACTGGCTGCTAGTGCTTCAACACCAACAGGACCTCCCTGATAACGATGAATAATTCCTAATAAATACTTCTGATCAACATCATCTAAACCTAATTCATCTACTTTTAATCTGCTTAATGCTTCCACAGTTCTCTTTTTTGTAATCACTTCATCTCCATTGTATTGAGCAAAATCCCTAACACGTCTAAATAATCTATTTGCAATTCTAGGTGTTCCTCTAGAACGTTTAGCTAACTCTATTTTTGCATCATCTTCCATAGGCATATCGTAAACTTTACTCGTACGTGAAATAATCGCACTTAACTCATTAACATTATAATACTCCAATTTAGAAATAATTCCAAAACGATCCCTTAAAGGTGCTGATAAATCACCAGCTCTAGTAGTTGCTCCAACAAGTGTAAATGGTGGTAAATCGATTCTAACAGAACGAGTTGATGCTTCTTTGCCAATGACAACATCCACACAAAAATCTTCCATAGCAGGATACAATATTTCTTCTACAACTTTATTAAGTCGATGAATTTCATCGATGAATAAAACATCACCTGGATCTAAAGATGTTAAAATAGCAACCAAATCACCTGTTTTTTCAATACTTGGACCTGTTACAATACGAATATGACTATTCATTTCATTTGCTAAAATCATTGACATTGTCGTTTTTCCAAGTCCAGGAGGTCCATAAAGCAAAACATGATCTAAAGTTTCATTTCTTAACTTTGCTGCTCCTACAAAGACTTTTAAATTATCTTTTAAATCATTTTGTCCAACATACTCATCAAAAGATGAAGGTCTTAACTGACTTTCATCATCTTCAAATTGCTCATTTGGCTCTAAGATACCTCTATCCATTTAAACCCTCCTCTTCTATAAACTTACTAACAGGGCTAAAGCTTTCTTAACATAGCCATTTGTATCAAGTTTTTCATTTGCTAATCTTGACATTACTTTATTCACTTCATTTTCTTTATAACCAAGTGCAAGAAGTACTTCAATTGCCTCATCATATTCTGGTGATGTTATGACAACCTCCTGTATTTTATCTTTAAATTTACCTTGCAGATCCAATACAATCTGTTGAGCAGCTTTTGGTCCAATACCAGGTATTTTCTTTAAATATGTAATATTTTTGGATTCTATTGCATTGATGATTGCCTGAACATCTCCAGTTGCTAAAATACCTATAGCTGTTTTACATCCTATTCCTTTAACCAATATCAATTTTAAAAACAATTCTTTTTCTTCTTTATTTTCAAAACCAAACAATAAGATACCATCTTCTTTAACTTGCTGATATATATATACAATCATTTCTTTTCCCTTAGTAAATCTATAAGGATTAGAAACATAAACATAATAACCAATACCATTATTATCAATAACAATATAGTTACTTCCCATATCAACAATCAAACCTTTTATATAACTATACATAACATATCCTCTTTCAAAATTCTTTATTATTCTATCATATTTTAAAAAGAAAAAAAATAGGATTGTTATCAATCCCATCCATTATATGTAAATTCATAATCTAGAATACAAACAGTATCTCCATCTTGCACTCCAGAAGTTCTAAGAGCTTCATCCAATCCAATATTTTTGAATTTTAATGCAAGGCGGCGAATCCCTTCATCACTATTCAAAGAAGCCATTGCAACAATCTTTTCAATCTGCTTTCCAGTTACATACCAGTTGCCATTACCTTGATTATGAATTTCAAACATGACTTCATCACCATCAAAAGTATAAAGAACACTGTCATCTAATTCATCATCTTCAAAATGTGGGGCATTATCTAATGCATCTGCAATAGCATACATTGCCTGATCAACACCTTCTCTAAGTAAAGCGATTACTGGATAAACTTTAACATCTTCACCAATTTGCTTTTTAAATCTCTCAAGATTTTCTTCGGCTCCATCTTCATCCATCTTATTAGCAATAATCACTTGAGGACGTTCTAATAAACGATATTGATACTCTTCCAATTCCTTATTAATCGCAAGATAATCTTCATAAGGATCCCTTCCTTCAAATGCTCCCATATCAATAATATGAACAATAACTCTGCATCTTTCAATATGCCTTAAAAATTGATGACCTAATCCCTTACCTTGAGCTGCTCCTTCAATCAAACCGGGAAGATCTGCCATAACAAAGTTTCTGCCATCTTTTGCCTGTACAACACCAAGATTTGGAACAATCGTTGTAAAATGATAATCTGCAATTTCAGGTTTAGCTCGTGTAACAACCGATAAAAAAGTAGATTTACCAACTGAAGGAAAGCCAACAAGTCCAACATCTGCAAGAAGTTTCAATTCACAAACAAGATTAAATTTCTCACCTGGTTCTCCTCTTTCACATATATTAGGAGCACGATTTCTACTAGTAGCAAAACGAGTATTGCCACGTCCTCCACGTCCTCCCTTTGCGATTACAACACGCTGTCCATTTCGCACTAAATCTGCCATTTTTACACCAGCATCTTCATTATATATGACTGTTCCTACAGGAACTTTTAATACTCTATCAGCACCATCACTTCCATGCATTTTTTTAGCCATACCATTCATACCATTTTTAGCTTTATATTCCTTATGATAACGATAATCCAACAAAGTTGATAATGAGTCTGTTGCTTCAAAAATAATACTTCCACCTTTGCCACCATCGCCGCCAGAAGGTCCACCTTTTGGCACATATGCTTCTTTTCTAAAAGCAACAACACCATCGCCGCCCTTACCAGCTTCAACATAGAATTTTACTTTGTCTACAAATTTCATTATTCCGATCCTTTCTTTTAAAAAAAATCCCTTATATAAGGGATTTTCATACTAAGCAGCTGGATAAACAGAAACTTTTTTCTTGCTTTTTCCAAGTCTTTCAAATTTAACGATACCATCAACTTTCGCAAATAAAGTATCATCTCCACCTCTACCAACATTTACACCTGGATGAATTTTAGTTCCTCTTTGTCTGTAAATGATTGAACCTGCTGTACAATATTGCCCATCAGATAATTTTGCTCCTAATCTTTTAGATTCAGAGTCACGACCATTCTTTGTAGATCCAACTCCCTTTTTAGAAGCGAATAATTGTAAGTCTAATTTGAACATCATGAGTCTATACCTCCATCTTTGATATTTGTATATATTTAGAATTATCTTCCTCAATAGTTAATAACATTATTTCAAAAGTCTCTAGCACCAATTGATAAACATCATTACTATTAATCACTTCAAAATAAGTATATCCAGATTCTAAAACAATTTTACCATCATTTAAAAAACCTTTTTTATAAAGCGTATTAGCTATTCCAACAACAATACTGCTAACACCAGCACATACAAGATCCTTACCATATTCAGCACTATCTGCATGCCCTTTAACTTCAATACTTATTATTGAATCATTATGTTTTTTTATAAAAACTTTAATCATTAAGCAACTTGAATACTTTCAATCACTAGTTTAGTATAAGGTTGTCTATGTCCTTGTTTCTTATGATAATGTTTTTTAGAATTGTATTTGTAGATAGTTACTTTCTTTTCTTTGCCATGTTTTTCAACTTTAGCTTTAACATTAGCTCCTTCTATATATGGAGCACCAATTTTTACAGTTTTGTCACCTACAAATAATACTTTATCAAAAGTATATTCAGTTCCTTCTTCAACATCTAACTTTTCAACAAAGATAGTATCTCCTTCTTCAACCTTTAATTGTTTTCCACCAGTTTCGATTACAGCGTACATAATGTACCTCCTTTTTCAATATTCTAAGACTCGCCAACCAAGGCAGCTAAGCTTTAATACCTTTTATGTGCGGTTGTAGCTAGAGGTCTACAACACAATGATAATAACACCTATTTTCCATTTCGTCAATTATTTTTTTCTTTATTATCATGAAATTCTCTAGGATGAGCCTGATGATATACTTCTTTTAGTTTTTCTTTTGTAATATGAGTATAAACCTGCGTTGTAGATAAAGATGAATGTCCTAATAACTGTTGAACAGTTCTTAAATCTACACCAGCATCTAATAAATGTGTTGCAAAAGAATGCCTGATTGTATGTGGATGTATCTTTAATAATGAGTCATACTGATAAGCTACTCTATTTAAAATATCTTCTACACCTCTATTCGTCATCATGTTTCCTCGATTATTAACAAATACATAATTATGATCTTTATTTACAGTTAATTCTGATCTGACATCTTCAATATAAGTAATCAGCCATTTTTTAGCATAATTATGAAAAGGAACATAACGATCTTTATTACCTTTACCATGAATTAATATAATTTGACTATCAAAATCAATGTTCGACATTTCTAAATGAACAACTTCACTGCATCTCATCCCTGTAGCATACATCATCTCCAGCATAGCTTTATTTCTTATACCTAAAGGTTTTGTTACATCTATGCTTTCTAATAAACCTTCAATTTCATCAATATAAAGAAAATCAGGATTTCTCTTTGGTGTTTTAATTGAATCAACTAATAATAACGGATTATTAACAACATATTTTTTCTTAACTAAATACTTATAAAAACTCCTTAGGCTGCTCAATTTATGATTAATAGAATTTACACTCAATTTTCTTTGATGTAATTCCATTAAATAACCTCTTAACATAACATATTCAACTTCGTTAAAACTATTTATAGACTCATGTCTTAAAAAACTCATAAAATCTAAAATTTCTCGCCTGTAAGATTCAATAGTCAATAGCGAATATCCTTTTTGAAATTTTAAATACTTAATGTATTCATCTAAATAATCATTCATTAATAAATTCCTTCATTTTCTCAATAGCACGTATAGCGTAAGCTTCTTTACGCTGTTTTTTCTTCACTCTCATATTCAAATCAGGCAAAATACCAAAATTAGCTTTCATTGGCTGAAAATTTAAAGGATCACCATGAGTAATATAGTAAGCTAATGCTCCCATAACAGTTTCTCTAGGAAATTCCAATAATTCTTCATTTAATAAAAGTCTAGCCATATTCATTCCAGCAACCATTCCAGATTGAGTCGATTCAACATAACCTTCAACTCCTGTCATTTGTCCAGCAAAAAACAAATCAGGACGCTTGTTATATTGATAAGTCGGCAACAAGAATTTTGGAGAACAAATGAAACTATTACGATGCATAACTCCATATCTCACAATTTTCGCATTTTCTAATCCTGGAATCATATGTATGATTTTTTCTTGCTCACCCCATTTTAGATGAGTTTGAAAACCAACAATATTATATAAACTGCCAATCGCATTATCTTGTCTAAGCTGTACAACAGCATAAAACCTTTCACCATCTTTATCAAGTCCTACTGGTTTCATTGGACCATACAACAAAGTCTGTTTTCCTCTTTTAGCCATAACTTCAAAAGGCATACAACCTTCAAAAAACTTTTCTTCATGATCTTTAGGTTTAACAACTTCACTATTAATTAAAGCATCATAAAAACGATTGAATTCTTCTTCGTTCATAGGACAGTTAATATATTCACCATTTCCTTTATCATAACGAGATTTAAAAAAGGCTTTATTAAAATCAATGCTCTCCTTAGTAACAATTGGAGCTGCAGCATCATAAAAATAAAAATAATCACTGCCAAGCATTTGACTAATATTTAAAGATAAATCATCACTTGTTAAAGGTCCAGAAGCAACAATAGTAGGTTCATTGCCAATTTCTTTAATTTCCTCATTAATAACGTGAACTAAAGGATGACTAGAAATAAAATCAGTAATTTCTCTAGAAAATCCTACTCTATCAACAGCTAAAGATCCTCCCGCAGGAACAGCATGTTTTCTGGCCGTTTTAATTATTAAACTATCTAACATCGTCATTTCTTCTTTTAAAACACCAACAGCATTATTTAAGCCATCTGCTCTTAAAGAATTCGAACAAACCAATTCAGCAAAATCAGCAGTTTTATGTGCTCCTGTAGAAACTTTTGGTCGCATTTCATATAAATCAACCTCGATACCTCTTTTTATCAATTGATATGTTGCTTCAACACCAGCTAAGCCGGCTCCAATAACTGTTACTCTCATATAATTTCCTCCTGCTTAAAAGAAATCCATAAAGGATTTCTATTTAATAATCGTTTTACACTTAGGATAGTTAGAACAAGCTTTAAATTCTCCCCATCTTCCTCTTTTTATAACAACAGGACTGCCACAATTAGGACAAATCTCGTCTGTCATTTTAGGTTCAGCTTTCTTTCTATCATTTTTAATATACTTACATTTTGGATAATCTGAACAAGCAGCGAATTTACCATAACGACCAGTTTTATACACCATTGGACTTCCACATTTTGGACAATTTTCACCAGTGTATTCAATTTCTACTGGATCTTTTTTGATATATTTACATTCTGGATAATTTGAACATGCTACAAAATCACCATAACGACCTTTTCTAATAACTAAGTCATGTCCACATTCTGGACATTTCTCTCCTGTTTTTTCAGGCTGTATTTTTTCCATCTTTTCATAAGCATTATTCAATAACGGTTCAAATTTCTTCATAAAATTGCTCAAGGCAGTTTCATAATCATCTTCACCATCTGCAATTTCATCCAATTCCTTTTCCATCTGTGCAGTATATTCAACATTAATAATACTATCAAAAAACTCTACTAATTTTTCATTTGTCAAAATACCAGATTCAGTTGGTTTAAAAGTACGATCAACAATTTCAACATAAGCTCTTGTTACAATTGTATCAATAATACTTGCATAAGTAGATGGTCTACCAATACCTAATTCTTCTAATTCTTTAATTAACTTAGATTCAGTATATCTTGCAGGTGGTTTTGTAAAATGCTGTGTCTTTTCAATATCTTTACTTTCTAATACTTCTTTTTCTTCAAGTTCAGGCAATAATTCGTTATTTTGTTTTTCATATTGACTATACACTCTTAAATAACCATCAAACACTAACACTGATCCATTAGCTTTAAATAAATAATCATTATTTATCAAAGATAAAGATGTAGAATTAAATGCAGCAGGTGCCATCAATGAAGCGATAGCTCTTGCATAAATCAATGAATAAAGCTTGTATTCATCATTATTCAAATATTGCTTAATACTCTCAGGAGTTCTTAAAATACTTGTAGGTCTAATTCCCTCATGAGCATCTTGCACATTATCGTTTTTCTTTTGAGCCTTAACAATACCTACATATTTCTCGCCATATTTTTCTGCAATATACTTCTTTGTTTCATCAATAAAACTGCTTGATAAACGTATAGAATCTGTTCTCATATAAGTAATT
>CAZWZD010000051.1:0-7955 GCA_964638235.1 uncultured Erysipelotrichales bacterium | reverse complement strand
GTTATTTCTTGTATTCTTTTAAGATGGCATTCATTAATAGTTGTGTGAGATAGTTTAATTGCATCATTTTCTATAAGATATTGTTCAAATGGCTCTTCTAAATTTATTTCTTTAAATTTTATTGGTGTTAGATGTCTTATTTTTGGAGCAATCATTAGAAATTCTGTTCTAATTCAATAATTCTATGATATAAATTTTTAAGATTAACAACATCAACACCATATTTTTTAGCAAGAGGAATAATAGTGCCAGAAAATAGTTCTATCTCTGTCTTTCTTTTAGCAATTATATCCTGCCTCATAGAAGGCATACCATTTGGATCTAAACTATCCATTAAATCTACCCAGTCTTGTATTTCATTATCAGTTAAAATAATATTCATTTCTCTAGCAACACTTTGAACTTCTTTCATAGTATCGATAAATATATTTCTTAAAGGACCATCTTGCTGAACACCACCATAAGGAACATCGTAAGCTGCACATACTTGATTTATACCACAGTTTAACATCAGTTTGCTCCAAGCAGCATGAACTATGTCTTTATGGTTTGTATAAGGAATTGAAACTTTGTCAAAAAATCTTATAAGCTTATTTAAATCATTTTTTTCTTTTTCAAATTCAGCACCTACTATTAGTTGTCCTGTATGAGTATAATTTACTTTATTATTAAAGTATGATGAATCCATTCCCTGAGCTATACATCTTATAACAGAATTATTTGGAAAATGTTCTCTTAAAATATCTTCACTAACTATTCCATTAATTGTAGAAATAATAATAGTATCATCTTTAACAAAGTCTTTAATTAAATTTATTAAGCTTTCTAATCCAGAAAACTTAGTCGAAATAATAATTAAGTCAACAGCTTTAAATTCCTTTATATCACTTATATATTGAAAATGATAAGGAATACCATTGATTATCAAACCTTCTTTCTTATATTTTTTAACACGCATTTCATCAGCTATAAAACATATATTATCATAACCTATATTATCTACAATGATCTTAGCATAAATACTACCAACAGCACCTCTACCAATCATTGCAACGGTTTGAATGTCTTTCATAATTAACCTCCTTGCATAATATATGATAACATAAATTATTTTAGTTTTATACTCATATCTTTTTACTTATACAATAAAGATAATTAAAAAAGGAGCCTACGCTCCTTTTGCATTAAATGAATTGAACCAAGCACGTTCTTCAAAAGATAATTTTTTTACTTTTTTTGTTTCTTCAATTGCATGTCCTACAGGCAAAAAAGCAACTAATTCATATTCATTGGGTACATTAAGTATTTGAGCCATTTTATATCCAATTTTATCTTCATCATTAATATGACCTTCTATCCAACAGCTTTGATACCCCAAGTCTACAATTGTTAATAACATATTTTCAATTGCAGCACTATAATCTTGTGTCGCAAAACACTTGTTTCTATATGCATTTATCCTTTTTGTTAAAACGCATATCATAGCTGGAGCAGTTTCGCCAATTGCAGGACTAATGACCTGATGTAATCTTTTTAATACTTGAGGATCATCAACTGCTATTAGACTTGTTGTTTGCTTATTACAGCCAGAAGGAGCAGCTAATCCTGCTTTCATTATTGTTATCAGATCATTTCTAGGTATTTTTTCTTGTTTATATTGTCCTCTATAGCTGCATCTATTTATTATTGTATCTATTGTATTCATAATTTCTCCTTTAATTTTATAATTATAAACATAATAGATCATCCATAAGGAGCTAAAGGAATTGCATTAAAAATCGTGATTATCATTCCTTTCATACTCATTGTATATGATAGATGCTAGTTTTTCAATTTTTTTGTATTAAGTTTTTATAATTAATATCACCATTAACTAAAGAAAGTATTGTTATGATTATATGAAACCATACATCTATTGAATAACTGTTAAATAACCACTCTACATAGAAATTACATTTTACTAAAAAGATAAACGATAATAAAATATAACAACTCCATGATAGTATATATCCTAACTTTATATTTTTATATATAAGAATATATGCTGGAATATATATAAGTGCTATTAAATAGAATGGATTAGTTTCTAAAGCAGCAGTATAAAACTTTAAATTCCATTGTAATAAAATCAAAGGAAGTAATATAAAGAATAATATGATTAATATTTTCTTTGCTTTTGTAATCTTTTGATATTTTTTGATAATTGGTAAAAAGCTTTCTTCTAGTTTTTCTTCAACTTTTTCTTCAGCAATTTTTTCTCCTAAAAACAATTCATTAAGATCTATTTCAAATATTTTACATAATGGTATAAATAAAGAAACATCTGGTAAACAAATACCACTTTCCCATTTTGAAACAGCTCTATCAGTAATGTTGAGTTTTTCTGCTAATTGTGCTTGTGTTAGTTTTTTTTCTTTTCTTTGTTCAGCAATAAATTTGCCAATTTTAACTTGATCCATAAGATACCTCCTGATTTTAGAATACATGAAAATGCTTTAAAAATAAACAAACTGTAGGTAGAGTTATATATTTTTATTAAATATTCAGTATTATTTTTTATATTATACAATAGTTTTAATGAATGAAAGTATATTTTGTTTTTAAGTTTTGTTAAATATTATTTTTATTGAAGTTTAATGGTGATTTGAAATGTTACCTATCTTTATATTAGTAAAAATAATAGATTTATCGATGAAAAAGTATTGTTTAGAAATATAATGATTTGTTGTTAAAATATGTCTAAATGTTATATATAAATAATATAATTTTTAATCGGCAAAATAAAAGTTAAGAATATTTCGATTAATTTATTAAAAAAAACAACATTTTGACATATTTTATTAACGTAATATACTTTAAAAAATATATCTAAATGTTATACTCATATATGTAAAGCGCTTACGTGAAATTAAGAAAGGAAGCTTAAAGAGATGGGTTTATTAAAAAAGTCAATAGAAATTAATTGTCCAATTGAAGGAGAAGTATGTCCTTTAGAGTATTGTCCTGATGAAATTTTTTCAAAGGGAATGGCAGGTGAAGGTGTTGTTATTTTTCCAACGGGGAATAAAGTTTATGCACCTTTTGATGGTAAAATTGAATTTATATTTGAATCTAAACACGCTATAGCATTAAAGGGGCATGGTATTGAATGTTTAATTCATGTTGGGTTAGATACTAATATTTTAAAAGGAACAGGTTTTGAAGTTTTTGTTGAGCCTGGTCAAAATGTAAAGCAGGGAGATGTTTTGTTAGAATTTGATTCACATATTTTAAAGAAAAATCATTGTATTGATGTTACTCCTTTTGTGTTTACTAATTTAAATAGAAGGAATATTATTGTACATCGATATAAAAAAGTTAAAGCTAATGAATCATTTATAACAATAGAAAGGAAATAATAGAAATGAATAGTAATCGATTATCTTTTAAAGAAAAATATTCTTATGGTGTTGGAGCTATAGGAAAAGATATGTGCTGTGGAATTATTTTTACTTATTGTATGCTATATTTTACGGATGTGTTAAGGCTATCGGCTTCTTTTGTTGGAACGCTTTTTTTTAGCAAAGTTTTGGGATGCTGTTAATGACTTGGGTATGGGAATGATAGTTGACAATACAAGTACAAAATGGGGTAAATTTAGACCTTGGTTAGCAATAGGAACAATTATTAATGCTGTTGTATTGGTATGTTTGTTTACAAATTGGGATTTATCAGGAATACCTTTATACATATTTGCTTCTATCATGTATGTTGTTTGGGGCATGACTTATACTATTATGGATATACCTTATTGGTCAATGTTGCCTAATTTAACATCAGATCCACAAGAAAGAGATAGAATTGCAGTTATTCCTAGAATTTTTGCTTCTATTGGTGGTTCTTTATTAATTGGTGGATTTGGTTTACAAATTATGGATTTTCTAGGTAAAGGAAATGCTCAAGCAGGATTTACACGTTTTGCATGGTTAATAGCTATTGTGTTTATTATCACAGTGGGAATAACAGTGTTAAATGTTAAATCTGCTGATCGAGTAGAAACAAAAAAGCAAGAAAAAACATCTTTTAAAGAAACAATACAAGTTATTAGAAAAAATGATCAATTGCTAGTTGCTATTGCAGTTATTTTAACATTTAATTTTGCAATGAATTGTATAAGTGGTGTACAAACATATTATTTTATTTATGTGGCAGGTGATAAAGGTTTATTTTCAATATTTACAATGTTTGCTGGCTTTGCAGAAATATTTGGATTGATTATTTTTCCAAAACTTGCTAAACATATTTCAAAAAAGCAAGTTTATGCTTTAGCTAGTGGTATACCAGTTATTGGTTTAATTATTCTATTTGTGACAGGAATTATAGCACCACAGAACTATTTTTTAACAGCTATTGCAGGTATTTGTGTCAAATTAGGTTCTGGATTACAGCTTGGAACAGTTACAGTAGTTTTAGCAGACGTTGTTGATTATGGAGAATACAAATTAGGAACAAGAAATGAATCAGTTATTTTCTCAATTCAAACATTATTAGTTAAGTTTGCTTCAGCAATAGGAGCTTTATTTACAGGATTTGCATTAGATATTACAGGATATGTTCCTGATGCTGTTCAATCTGTTTCGACATTAAATGGTATGCGTATAATTATGATAGCTTTACCTATTATATTTGTTATTTTAAGCTTTATAATTTATAAAAAATATTATAAACTAAATACAAGTTACATGAGTCGAATTATGAATATTTTATCTTTAAGAAAACAAGAAAATAATTTTGAAGATAATGAATTACAGGAGGATGCATATGCCAATTCAATTTCATAAAAAAACACAAACATTTCATTTATATAACAAACAAGTAAGCTATATATTTAAAATTTTAAAAAATAATCAGTTAGGACAATTATATTATGGAAAGGCTATTCGTGATAGAAAAAATTTTGATCATCTTTTTGAAACAAGTGCAAGACCTATGGCTCCTTGTACATTTGAAGGGGATTTAAGCTTTTCTCTAGAACATATTAAACAAGAATATCCAGTATATGGTTCTGGTGATATGCGTCATCCAGCCATTGATATTATTCAAGAAAACGGAAGTCGTATTATTTGTTTTGAATATCAAACTCATGAAATCATTAAAGGAAAACCAAAGCTTAAAAATTTACCTGCAACATATGTAGAGAATGAAAACGAAGCAACAACTCTATATGTAACTTTATATGATCATGTTATTGATACAAAGATTATTTTAAGTTATACAATATATGAAGATTTACCAGTAATTACAAGAAATGCATATATTGAAAATTGTGGTAAACAAAAATTGATGTTAAATCAAGCAATGAGTATGTCTTTAGATCTTCCTGATCAGGATTATGAAATGATTGAATTAACTGGAGCATGGTCAAGGGAAAGATATGTTAAAAAGAGAAGATTAGAACATGGTATTCAATCAGTTTATTCATTAAGAGGATGTTCAAGCAGCAATTTTAATCCTTTTATTGCTTTAAAAAGAAAAGATTGTACAGAGTATAATGGTGAAGTTTTAGGTTTTAGTTTTGTATATAGTGGTAATTTCTTGGCTCAAGTAGAAGTTGATACTTATCATGTTTCAAGAGTTACAATGGGAATTCATCCACATTGTTTTAGTTGGTCTTTAAATCAAGGCGAATCATTCCAAACACCAGAAGTTGTTATGGTTTATAGCAATAATGGTTTAAACGCTATGTCACAAACTTACCATCACCTTTATCAAAAAAGATTAGCAAGAGGATTGTATCGAGATCAAGTAAGACCAATATTAATTAATAACTGGGAAGGTACATATTTTGATTTTAATGAAAATATAATCTTAAAAATGGCAAAAACTGCAAAAAATTTAGGTATTGAATTGTTTGTGTTAGATGATGGCTGGTTTGGAAAGAGAAATGATGATCATGCTGGATTAGGAGATTGGTATCCTAATTTAGATAAACTACCTCACGGAATTGCAGGATTATCAAAAAAGATTAATGATATGGGTATGAAATTTGGATTATGGTTTGAACCAGAAATGGTAAATAAAGATTCTGATTTATATCGTACACATCCGAATTGGACCTTAGAAACACCAAAAAGGAAAAGCTGTCATGGAAGAAATCAATTTGTTTTAGACTTTTCAAATCCAAAAGTTGTTGATTATATTTATCAAATGATGGTAAAGATTATTGATGAATCATGCATTTCTTATATTAAGTGGGACATGAATAGATGTATGAGTGAAGTTTATTCATCAAGTCATGATGTTTTTAGTCAGGGAAAAGTCATGCATGAATATATTTTAGGTGTATATCGTTTATATGAAAAGCTAACATCACGTTATCCTCATATTTTATTTGAATCATGTGCTAGTGGGGGAGCTAGATTTGATCCTGGAATGATGTATTATGCACCACAATGTTGGACAAGTGATGATACTGATGCAATTGAAAGATTGAAAATTCAGTATGGAACTTCTTTAGTCTATCCTATATCTTCTATGGGTGCTCATGTTTCAGCAATTCCAAATCATCAAGTATTTAGAAATACTCCAATTGAAACAAGAGCGAATGTTGCTTATTTTGGAACATTTGGATATGAACTTAATCTAAATACATTGACTCAAGAAGAACAAGATATTATTGTTAAACAAATTCAATTTATGAAAGAGTATCGAGAAGTTATTCAATTTGGAACTTTTTATCGATTAAAGAGTCCTTTTGAAGGGAATGAAACAGTATGGATGGTTGTTTCTCAAGATCAAAATACGGCAATTGTAGGATATTATCGTCCATTACAAGAAGTCAATCAAGGCTATCGTCGTGTACAGTTATTAGGACTTGATCCAAAGAAAGAATATCATGTTTCTGTTTGTGATATTGATTGTTATGGTGATGAATTAATGAATGTAGGGCTTATAACATCTGATGGTTCATGTGGTGAAAATAAAGATAATGATGGTGACTATTTATCAAGGTTATATATTTTAAAAGCAAATTCTTAACGAACTTGCTTTTTTTGAATATGTGGATCTTCAGATCTTGAATGTTTATCTTTTAATTGGTATTGATATCTAAAATCACGAGGACTCATATCATGAGTATTATGAAAAGCTTTGGAAAAGGATAATTGATTGCTGTAACCACAAGAATAAGCAATTTGATTAATTGTTAAATGTGTATTTATTAAATATTCTTCAGCTTTCATCATACGATAATTCAATAAAAACCGCTGTGGTGAAATATGTAAATATTGTTTAAACAAAGTTGTAAAATAACTACGATTTAATGATAAATAGTCAGCAATTTCTCTTACAGTCACATAATTTTGATAATTATTTTGAATATATAAAATAGCTTTATCAATATATGTATTATAATTTGTATTGACTTTCTCTTCATAAGGAATATTAGCACTTCTAGCAAAATATGAAAAAAATTCAAATAATTTTCCTTGAATAAACATTTCATTAGCATAACTTAATTTATTATGTGCAAGCATAGAAATAACTATTTCTCTTAATTCATCAATATGATCATTATGAACAATAAGATGCTTATCATCAATTCCACAATATTTTAAAAACATACTTGTTTGTTGACCATCAAAAGCAATCCACATATATGTCCAAGGATCATTATGATCAGCTTGATAATATGTTACAATATCAGGCATAATCATAAAAGCATCACCTGGTTGAATGTAGTAAACCTTATTATTAACGTGATATTCTCCTTTTCCTGAAACACAATAATGGATTAAATAATGTGATCGAATAGCAGGACCATATGAATAATCAGATTCACATTGTTGCATACCACAATATTTAACATAAAAGTTATTATATGTTTTATTTTCTATTTCTAAATATGAATACATAGTTTTCTCCTTTAGTTTATTGTACTAAACCGCTTCGCGGTAGTACAGTTCTTTCCATATATT
>CAZWZD010000050.1:0-8057 GCA_964638235.1 uncultured Erysipelotrichales bacterium | reverse complement strand
TGATTTATAAGGATCTAGACCTATTTTATCTTTTTTTAACTGTAAAACTCGAGATATTGAAACGTGTATCATTAGGATATTTTCATGAAAGAAAAACTGGAGAAATTTTAGATACAGTTACAAATGATTTATCTCAATTAGAACTTCAGGCAACCAAAATGATAGACAGTGTTATGAATGGATATGCTAATCTTATAGCTATTATTTGCTGTATAACATATTTTTGCTATCAAGCAGGAATACTTGCACTAATTGGTTCGTTCATTTCTTTATTGATTTTAGAAAAGATGAATTTGTGTAGCTTGCAGACTGTTAAGATTACAAATAAAGCAACAGATGATTTATCATCATCAATTTTAGAATATATTAAAGGAATGGAAGTTGTTAAATCTTATGGACAGCAAGGAGCAGCTATAAACAATTTTAAGGATGCCTGTGAAAAAAGTAAGGATATTCATATTAAAGTAAATAGAAACTTTACTCCCTATAATTGCTTACATACATTAGTATTAAAATGGACATCAGTAGGAATTATTTTTATAGCAACTATGCTTTGTTATCGAGGAGAATTATCAATAGCATATTTTATTATGATGAGTATGTTTGTATTTATGATTTTTGGTGGTATTGAAAATTTAGTAGATGCATCTTATATTTTAGCTGTTTTAAAACAATCATTAGTTAAATTAAAGCAAATTAAAAATATAAGCTATATTGATAAAGATGGAGAAAATATAGATTTAGATACATATGATATACAATTTCATAATGTAAGTTTTGCCTATGATCATGTTAATGTTATTAAAAATATGAGTTTCTATATACCTTCAAATAGTACTACTGCTATTATTGGTCCATCAGGAAGTGGGAAAACAACAATTTGTTCTTTAATTACAAGATTTTATGATGTAGATAGCGGTTATATTAAAATTGGAAATCATGATATTAAAGAATTAAACTGTGATAGTCTTTTAAAACATATTTCAATGGTTTTTCAGGATGTTTATTTATTTAAAGATACAGTATATAATAATATTAAGTTTTCTAACCCAAATGCCTCAAAAGAAGATATTATTCAAGCAGCTAAATATGCTCAATGCCATGAGTTTATTATGTCATTAGAAAATCAGTATGACACTATTATTGGGGAAGGTGGTTCTTCATTATCAGGTGGTGAAAAACAACGTATTTCAATTGCTAGAGCAATTTTAAAAGATACACCTATTATTATATTGGATGAAGCAACTGCAAGTATCGATCCCGAAAATGAACAATCTATTCATAAAGCTATTTCTCATTTAGTTAAAGGAAAAACAGTTATTATCATTGCTCATAGATTAGCTACTATTGAAAATGTTGATCAGATTCTTGTCATTGATCAAGGAAGATTAATACAGCAAGGAACGCATAAACAGTTAATAAGTGAATCAGGTATTTATCAGAAGTTTATAGATATACGTGAAAAATCAGAGGGATGGAATATAAAAAACTGTTGAAATTCAACAGTTTTTATTACATTATTAGAATTTTAAAGAAATATTTTGCACGGGAGTAACACCCGCATGTTATACTTGATATAGATAGAGAGGAGATAGGATAATGAAAGTTATTTTAATTAATGGAAGTCCAAATGCAAAGGGATGTACTTATGCTGCTTTAAGTGAGGTTGAAAAAACTTTAAAAGAAGAAGGAGTAGAAACAGAAATTATACACATTGGTCATAAAAACATAAGAGGATGTATTGGATGTCGTCAATGTAAAAAAATAGGTCGTTGTGTTTTTAATGATGCAGTTAATGAAGTTGCACCAAAGTTTGAAGAATGCGATGGTATTGTTATTGGATCACCTGTTTATTTTGCTTCTGCAAATGGTACTCTTGTTTCTTTTATTGATCGCTTATTTTACAGTGCACAATGTGACAAAACAATGAAGGTAGGAGCATCAGTTGTTTCGGCAAGACGAGGGGGAACTACTGCAACTTTTGATGAATTGAATAAATATTTTACAATTTCTTCTATGCCAATAGCATCTAGTCAATATTGGAATATGGTACATGGATATACATCTGAAGATGTAAAAAAGGATGAAGAAGGAATGCAAACAATGAGAACTTTAGGTAGAAATATGGCTTTTTTAATGAAAAGTATACAGTTAGGTAAAGAAAAATATGGTTTACCAAAGAAAGAAGAACATGTTTTTACTAATTTTATAAAATAAACCTCTTAAATTTTTTTAAGAGGTTTATTTTATTTCACAATATTCTTATTTGTCATTTTTCTATATTCATTAGGAAGTAAACCAGTACTTTTTTTTAAATAATTCACTAAAACGGCTGGCTTTGTGATAACCTACGCTTTGAGCTATTTGACCGATAGGCATATTTGTATTTGAAAGCAAATATTCGCCATGACTCATGCGTCTTTGTTGAATATATTCAGTAATTGTTAATGAGTGATATACTTTGAATATTTTTTGTAATTTAGTTTTTGACATGCATGCTATTTTTGATAGTTCATCTATTGTCATATTTTTAGCATAATGATCATTGATATAGCTTGTTAGTGTTTTTAGCTGTTCAATATCATTATCTGATAGTTTTAAATCAGTTTGATTAGCAGTATTTTTCTTTTTATAATCAATAATTAATGACATAGCTTCATTGACTTTTCCTTCATAGAATAATTTTGCTGATAATCCTTCTCCTTTATAATTCTTTATTTGATATAGCAGTTTTGTCATTTCCGGAAAATCAAATGTTTGATCAATGAGTTGAAAAGCTTCTATTGGATTTAACTGTTCTTCTGGAAATTGTTTTTTTAAATAATCTTCGTAGTATTCGGGCATGATTTCAATACCAATGCTTTGGATTGGAATATTTTTATGTATGAGTACTTTATATGGTTTGTATCCACCAATAAATGTTTGGATTGAACCAGCTTCTAATCGTCTATAGGGTGATAGTTCTTCACCTGATATTGATTTATATTGAGTTATACTTAAGCATTCAGGAAGTTCAAAAGTTAAGATGAAATCATTATGAAAATAGAAATTATGAATCTTAATATCAAATAAGTTATTTTGAGAATATATCCAATATGTTCCATGACCAATTTCTTCTTTTAATTTCCAGGTTGTTCCTATAGAACAATATGATTTATTTTCTTCATCTATAACAAAACCTTTATCATTAAATTCATTCTTATAAAAATCATCAATTTTACTCATTATTTTTTACCTCGATTGCATTTATTTTTACCCTGATTGTCTATACTTTGTAAGCACATATTGTTAATCAAATAAAAAGGGAGTATTTTAAATATAGTTAGCTATTACTAACTTAAAATTAACATAATACAAAAATACAGTCAATAAAAACTGTCAGAAAGAAGGAGAAAATATGAATAATCAAAATACAGATAGGTTAGAAATTAAAGATTTGGTTATAATTGGAATTTTTACAGCATTATTTTTTGTTTTTGAATTAATAGGAGCATTTCCATTAATGATGAATCCTGCTACGATGTTTTATATGTCATTTGGTATAGCATTGTTATGTGGACCGATTATTTTACTTTTGCTGGCAAAAGTAAGTAAACGTGGAGCATTGATTATAGTTGGATTAGTTAATAGTATTGTTTGGTTTGTAACAGGGATGCATTGGGGAATGGTATTAGGATATACAATCATGGCAATTATTGCTGATGGGGTATCAAGTATAAAAGATTATAAAAATATAAAATTGAATATTATTGCCTACGCATTATTTTGTTTAGGAACAACTGGATCATTTATCGTTTATTTTATTGATCCTGCTGGATGGGCATCAACAATGTTGGGAAATGGAACATCACAGGAAATGATTGATGCTATTAATGCATCTGCTTCATCTTGGATATTACCTGTTATTTTAATCGGAACATTTTTAATTGCTATAATTTCAGGAATGATAGGGAAGAAATTGTTAAATAGGCAATTTAAAAAGGCAGGAATTACTGAATGAAATATGTAAAACAAAGAAACATTATAGATCCTCGTACTAAAATATTTCTTTTGTTTTTATGTGTTATTGCTGTTGGAGTCATACCATCAATAAAATATGAATTATTATTAGTTATTGTCATTTGTTTGTTTGGTATATATCAGTATGAAATAAGATATTCAATAATATCATTGTTTATATATTTTATGATATATGGAGTAACTATGTTATTAACTGGTTTAAAAGGTGGATTTCAAATTTCATTAATATCTTTTTTTGGTTTCATTCATCAAGTTTATCCTTGTGGAATAATGTCTGGAATTATCATTTCTTCTACTCATGTGAATGAATTTTTAACAGCAATGTATAAAATGCATTTTCCTAAGAAGATAATCATACCTCTGGCAGTTATGTTAAGATATTTACCAACTATAAAAGAGGATTTAAAACATATAAAAGATGCCATGCATTTACGTGATGTATCACCATCATTTTTAGGATTTTTTTTAAATCCTTTAATGACAATAGAATGCATCTATGTTCCATTGATGATGATTGCATCAAAAACAGCTGATGAATTAACAATAGCATCTATTACTAGAGGAATAGAATCCAATCCAAAGAACAAGTATCATTCATATTGGTTTTTATTTGCAGGATATCCTCATTTCATTCCTTTTTATAATTATTGTTCTTGGAGGAATATTTCTATGATATCGATACAAAATTTGTCTTTTCAATATAATGAAATGAAATCAAAAAGTCTGCTAAATATAAATTTAGATATTAAAAGGGGAGAATGTATACTTTTATGTGGTAAAAGTGGCTGTGATAAAACAACATTAATAAATTTGATTAATGGACTTATTCCTAAGTATTATCATGGAATAGTAGAAGGTAATGTTTTGTTAGAAGATAAAGATATTTCAGGAATTCCTATGTATGAATTATCAAAAAAAGTAGGTTCTATTTTTCAAAATCCCAGAGCTCAGTTTTTTAATGCTGATGTTAACAATGAGATAGCTTTTGGAATTGAAAATCAAGGATTACCTGAGTTGAAGCTTAAAGAAAGGTTAGAAACAACTATATCTGATTTACATATTAGTTATTTAACTGGTTTAAATTTACATAATTTATCTGGTGGAGAAAAACAAAAAGTAGCTTTTGCATCGGTTTATGCGATGGATTGTGATATTTATTTATTAGATGAACCTTCATCTAATTTAGATAGTGATGCGACAAAGAATTTACATGATTATATTCAGATTTTGAAAAATAAAAATAAAACTATTATTATTGGCGAACATAGGCTTTATTATTTAATGGATTTAATAGATAGGATTGTTTATCTTGATGAAGGTAAAATTAAACAGATATACAAACCTGAAGAATTCCTGAAAATACCTTTTTTACAAAGAAAGAAAATGGGTTTAAGAGCATTATCTTAATAAATACTTTCAATCAGAACTTTGCAGAAAACAATATGCTTGTAATAAATGATTTAAATTTATTTTATAAAAGTAAGCATATTCTTAATATTTCATTAACTGCAAAGCAAGGCGAAATAATCGGAATCGTTGGAGAAAATGGTACGGGTAAGTCAACTTTTTCAAGAGCGTTATGTGGAATACATAAAAAAAGATCAGGAGATATATATTGGAATCAGAAAAAATTGAAGATAAAGCAAAGTATGAGATTAGCTTATATGGTTATGCAAGATGTTAATTATGAATTGTTTGGAGAAAGTGTTTATGATGAATGTTGTTTAGGAATTAAAAATGTTAATAAGGAAGAAATAGAAGAAACATTAAAGATATTAAATCTTTATCAATATAAAGATAAACATCCAAATACTTTATCAGGTGGACAAAAACAGAGAGTTGCAGTAGCTGTGAGTATGATTTGTAAAAAAGATTTACTGATATTTGATGAACCGACAAGTGGCTTAGATTTTGATGGTATGATGCAAGTGAGTTATTTGTTAAAAAAACTTGCATTAAAAAATAAAATTATATTTGTTGTTACGCATGATTATGAGTTCTTGTGTCAATGCTGTCATCGTGTTATTTGTTTTGATAATCATAGGTTTTCTCATGATTTTGTTGTTAATAATCAGACAGAAAAGTTATTAAAAGAAATTTTTAAAATTTAAGGAGGCAATATTATGAATAAGAAAGAAAACCCTATTCTTTTATTCTTGCAATGGGCCGGTAAAGATAAGTATTTGCTGTATTTATCCATAGTTCTTTCATTGATTAGTGGAATATGTATCATGATTCCGTATTATGGAATTTATCAATTAATGGATGCTATATATACGAATCAATGTACGACAGAGTTTGTTTTGCATGATTGCATATTAATTATTATGGGATTGATTGTTCGTTTTGCATTATTTGGTGCATCAGGTGTAGCATCTCACAAGGGAGCATACAGAGCTTTATTTAAAGTACGTTGTATGGTAACAGAACATTTAGCAAGTGTTCCCTTGGGTGCGTTAGATGAAAAAAATACTGGCGAAATCAAAACGATCTTAAATGAGGATATAGAAAAATTAGAGTTGTTTTTAGCTCATAATGTTCCAGAACTTATTTGTTATTTGGTAGGACCGATTGTTGTTTTTATTTATTTATTAACAGTTAATGCTGTACTTGCTTTCGTTTCTTTAATTCCACTATTTTTAGCATTTATAGTTATGGGAATTATGTTTATGCGAGTATCGAAACTAATGGAGCGAGCAAATGCTTCAATATCAGGATTGAATTCAGTGATGGTTGAATATATTAATGGAATGAAGTTGATTAAAGCATATAATATGGGAAGTTTTTCTTTTCAAAAATATAAAGATGTAGTGATAGAAGAAAATGATGTGTGGAATTTAATGTCAAAACAATCAGCTCCACTTTATGCTTCTTTTATTGTGATTGTAGAATGTGGAATGTTATTATTAGTTCCTTTAGGCGGTTATTTCTTTTTAAATAGTTCGATAACAGCAAGTACATTTTTATTGTTTGCATTTGTTGGATCAATGTATTTAACAGAGATTAGACCATTGCAAGAAATCTCTAGTAATTTAGCTCAAGTGTTAATGAGCGTAACAAAAACAAATGAAATATTAAATATACCTATATTTAATGGTAATGGAGAATTTCCAAAAAATCATGATATTGAATTAAAAGATGTATCTTTTACATATGATGGTAAAGTCAATGTATTAGAGAACTGCAATCTTAAAATAGAAAGTGGAAAAAGAATGGCAATCGTAGGAAAATCAGGTGCTGGAAAGAGTACAGTGATTGAACCTATATCACGTTTTTATGATGTATCATCAGAAGAAGTACTTATCGGTGAAAAAAATGTTAAAGATATAAATTACGAAAGCTTGCTTAACAATATAGCAGTTGTTTTTCAAAAGACCTTTTTAACTCGAGACACAGTATTAGAAAATATTCGTATGGGAAGCAAAGCAACATTAGAAGAAGTAAGAACAGCAGCCAAGAAAGCAGAGATAGATGATTTTATTATGTCATTGCCTGAAGGATATAATACAAAAATGGGAAGTTTTGGAACAAGATTTTCAGGAGGAGAAAAACAGAGAACCGCCATAGCAAGAGCAATCTTAAAGAATGCACCAATATTGATATTAGATGAAGCAACAAGTGCAGCTGATCCAGAAAATCAATTAGAGATAGATAAAGCAATACAAAACTTATGTGAGGGAAAAACAGTTATTATAGTTGCACATAGATTAAGTGCAGTAAAAATGTGTGACAAGATAGCAGTAGTAGAAAATCATACAATATCTTACGTTGGTACACATGAATATGTTCTAAAAAATAATATTTATTATAATCATGCATGGAATGATTATGAAGCTGCTAGAAATTTAGCTTATCAAATGGAAGAAGGTGTATGAGATGAAACCATTTTTAAAGAATAGTCAATTTTATATCGGTGTTATTCTTACAATTATTGAAGGATTACTTGCAGGTTGTAATTTTTTTCCACTTTATTTAGTTATGAAAATGTTATGGAATAAAAATGTTAATATGCATAATTTATTACATATATTCAATTA
>CAZWZD010000049.1:5084-8104 GCA_964638235.1 uncultured Erysipelotrichales bacterium | reverse complement strand
AAAATAATACTATCCATAAAGTAATTCTATTCTAACATAGAAATTGATTAAAAACTATTCTTTTTCTCCACATTTTACAAGCAATTCTTCCCATCTTCTATCTACTTCAGCTTGGAAAGATTCTATTAAATGTTCATTTCCAGGTTTAAATAAATGTTTAAAACGTCCTTGTGTTTTCAAAAATTCTTCTAAAGGCAATTTCTTTTTAGGTTTATAATTCAATTTCCATTTTCCATCAATCACTTCAAATAATGGCCAATAACAAGGTTCAACAGCCAATTTACAAATTTCTACAATTTCTGGTGCATCATATCTCCATCCTCTAGGACAAGGTGCTAAAATATTTAAAAATGCTCCTCCTGGTGTATATATTGCTTTTTCTGATTTATCATATAAATCTTTCATACCTCCAACAAATGTTGTTTGAGCAACATAAGGTACATGATGATCAGCAATAATTGCAGCTAAATCTTTTCTTGATTGTGGTTTTCCATCAGACTGACTTCCAACTGGTGTAGTTGTTGTATCAGCATACATAGGTGTTGCAGATGATCTTTGAATACCAGTATTCATATAAGCACCATTATCATAACATACATAGACCATATCATGTCCTCGTTCCATTGCTCCTGATAATGATTGGAAACCAATATCATAAGTTCCTCCATCTCCACCAAATGTAATAAATTTATAATTATCTTTAATTTTACCTTTTCTCTTTAATGCCTTATATGCAGTTTCTACTCCAGCAAGCGTTGCTCCTGCATTTGCGAAAGCTGTATGAATATAGCTATCTTCATAAGAAGTATATGGATACATAAATGAAGATACTTCAAGACATCCAGTAGCATTACCAATAACAGCTTTATCCCCTGGATGCAAAGCTTTTAATACATTTCTAACTGCAATAGGTCCTCCACAACCAGCACACATTCTATGTCCTGGTACAAATCGATCTGGTCTTTCTTGTATTTCTCTAAAATTTACTTTCTTCTCCATTGATCCTACCCTCTTAATCCTAAATATTGATATTCATCATAAGACAACTCACCATTAGCCATCTTTTCTAAGTTTTTATATATTTCAACTAATTCTTCAACAGTAGTATCTCTACCATTTAAACCATACATAATATTAACAAATTCAGCATGAACTTTTGCCTTATATAATGCTGCTGGAACTTCTGCTCCTAGCGGTCCTCCTTGAGTTGAAAAGCTTTCTGCTCTATCCATAACTGCAATTGCTTTACAATTCTTTAAAGCTTCAGCAATTTCCTTAGCAGGGAAAGGTCTAAATACTCGTACCTTTAATAATCCAACTTTCATACCTTGCTTTCTTAAATAATCAACAGCATCTTTGATACCACCACAGATAGAACCAATTGCAACAATAGCATAATCAGCATCATCTAATTGATATTCTTCAAAGAAACCGTATTTTTGTCCAGTTAGCTTTTCAAATTCTTCTGCAACATCTAAGATAACTTTTTTAGCATTAATCATAGCTTGAGCCTGCTGCTTTTTAGCTTCCATACCATAGTTAGAAACAGCATAAGTTCCTACTGCCATAGACTCATCTTCTTTTAGTAAATAATGTTCAGGCTCATATTCACCAACAAATTTTTTCATTTGTTCATCATCCCAAAGAGTAATATTTTGTACTGCGTGTGAAGTAATGAAACCATCTTGGCAAATCATAATTGGCAGTTTAACATCTTTATGTTCAGCAATTCTAAATGCCTGCAAGAAGTTATCATAAACTTCCTGGTTTGTTTCAGCATATATCTGAATCCATCCAGAATCTCTAGCTCCCATACTATCAGAATGTTCAGCATTGATATTTAAAGGTCCTGTTAAAGCTCTATTAACAACTGCCATACAAATAGGCAAGCGATTAGATGCTGCAACATATAAAACTTCCCACATATAAGCTAACCCAGCTGATGAAGTTGCTGTTAAAGTTCTTGCACCAGCTGCACTAGATCCCATTGCAGCTGACATTGCAGAATGTTCACTTTCTACTGGTATAAATTCAGTATCAATTTCACCATTTGCAATCATAGTTGACACAAACTGCGGAATTTCAGTTGAAGGGGTAATTGGAAAAGCAGGCATAACATCAGGATTAATTTGTTTAATCGCATGAGCTACGGCTTCATTTCCTGACATACGTTCTTTTTTAGACATCTTATTTACCCTCCTTCATTTCAATTGCTCCAAAAGGACACGCTTTTGTGCATATTCCACAACCTTTGCAATGATCTAAATCAAAATCATTTCTTTTTCCATCTGTAACAGTTATACAACCATCTGGACAAAATGGAACACATAACAGACAATCAATACATTTATCTGGATCAACTACAGGTGTATTTGTTCTCCATTCACCTGTCACAAATGCACGTGATGTAGCTGGTTCATAAATTTGTAATCCTTCTGTCAAATCCTGCCAGCGAGTTTGTTCATTTATATCTTTAGCTTTTAATGCCATTGTTATCGAACCTCCTGTAAAGCTAATTTTAATGCTTTCATATTACCATCTAATACTTCTAGTTTTTTAGCAAACTTATGTTTCAATGATGATTCCATCTCTTTTAAGAATGTTTCTTCATCCATAACTTTTGAAATTTTAACAATACCAGCTAACATAGGAGTATTAGGAAAATACTTTCCAATAGTTTGTTTACATACTTCTCTACAGTTAATTGTGTAAACATTTCCTTTATAGCCATTAAGTAAAGGTAAAATTTCTTCTTTGGACTTTTCAGTATTAATCAAAATACCTCCTTCTTCACTTAAACCATGTGTTACATCAATAGAATGTAATAATGTATCATCAACTACTGCTACATAATCTGGTTCATAAATATTTGAATGAACTCTAATTTCCTTTGTACTAATTCGATCATACGCAGTAATTGGTGCACCCATACGTTCAGGTCCATATTCTGGAAATCCTTGAACATACATACCTGTGCTAAAAGCAACATCAGCTAATAATAAGGCAGCTGTCTTTGCACC
>CAZWZD010000049.1:0-5074 GCA_964638235.1 uncultured Erysipelotrichales bacterium | reverse complement strand
CTCCTCGTCCATGCCAACGAATTTCTGTTAATCCTTTCATCTCATATCTCTCCTTCTATAAATTTAACAGTCTTACTGTATCTCTTGCAATCATGACTTCTTCATTTGTAGGAATAATCATAACTTTAATATTTGAATTTTCAGTAGAAATTATTCTGCTTCCACTCTCTCTTTTTTGGTTAAGATCATTATCTAAATATACATTAAATGCTTCAGAAATATTATCAATAATCATTTGTCTTAAATATGCAGAATTTTCACCAATACCAGCAGTAAATGCGATAGCATCACAGCCACCTAACATTGCATAATACTGTCCAATGTATTTTGCAATTGTAACTGCATACATTTGACTTGTTAAAATTGCTTGTTCATCATTTTGTTTATATGCATTTTCAATATCTCTAGCATCAGAAGATAATTTAGATATTCCTAACATACCTGATTGTTTATTATATATATCTAAAATTTCTTGACTTGATTTATTTAATTTATCCATCAAAAATGGCATAATAGATGGATCAACTTGCCCAGATCTTGTTCCCATCATAATACCATCTAATGGTGTGAATCCCATTGATGTATCAATACATTTACCATTCTTTACAGCAGAAATACTAGCACCATTTCCTAAATGGCATACAATAACTTTAGAATCTTTTCTATTGGCAAGCATTATATTTGCAATTTCTGACACATATTTGTGACTTGTGCCATGAAAGCCATATTTTCTTATTTTATAATTTTCATAATATTCATAAGGAATAGGATATAAATAGTTCTCCTTTTTTATTGTTTGATGAAACGCAGTATCAAATACAAAAACATGCTGAGCATCCTCTAGAGCATTTTGAAAAGCTCTTAATCCTACAAGATTTGCTGGATTATGCAAAGGTGCCAATTCATTAAATTCGCTTACTTTATCTACGATTTCATCATTGACAACAACACTATCACTGTATACTTCTCCACCATGAACCATGCGATGTCCTACAGCCTTAATCTGTGATAAATTATCAACAACATTTTCTTTCACCAGCATATCTAACAACATATTTACTGCAACTTCATGATTTTCAATTTTCCTTTTAATTATTCTTTTTTCACCATTATAATTCATCGTAAAAATACTATCATCTAGTCCAATTCTTTCTACAACACCAGAAGTAATAACTTCTTCTTCAGGCATTTCAAATAATTTAAATTTTAAAGAAGAACTTCCAGCATTTACAGCCATAACCTTACACATACATAAACCTCCATAAAAAAACGCCTCTTAAAAATAAGAGACGAATATAATCCGCGGTACCACTCTTCTTCACTTAAAGTGCACTCAAGATATCCAACAATATCAGACTCTATAACGGGAGTTCCCGTTTCGAACTACTTGAATTCATCCAAACCGCTCACAGGTGATACTGATAAAAGCATTTACACTATCTTCCACCACTACAATAGCTCTCTATAATAAATGATCAATTATCACTGTCCTGATCAATGCGTTTTAACTTACGAATATTACTATATACCCATTCTGATTAATTTTCAACTATTTTTTTGCTTTTTTATAAATTAATTAACTTGATTTTTTAATTTCATAAATTTTCTTCAAAATTATTTATGATTTTATAAAATCAGACTATTTTAAATTTTTCTTCTAGCATAGAAAACTACAATAATGATTGATCCGCATCAAATACTATGTTTCCCATTTTTCTAGCTTTTTCCATTATTTCACTTGCAATCATACTTATTTCTAACATTTGATCAGCCTTCTTATAATCAAAGCTATCGATAATATTAATGAACTCAACAAATTCATAATATAATCTATGAGTATTTTCTTCAAAAATCAATTCTTTGCTTTCACTATTATTTTCATTTATATAATACTTTCTTGCCTGACTTACTGGTCCATAAATTGCAATATTACCTTCATCTCCCTGAATCGTACATACATAAGGAGCTTGACAATCTTTAGCACCTATTGCGATTGCTTTGAATTTTCCATAATCTAAAATTAAAATTCCACTTGTATCAATATTTCTTTCAATGTTAGGATAATAAGCTACATCATTAGGTTTACCAAATAATCCTATAATAAAATGAATGTTATATACGTTTAAATCCATTAATGATCCACCTGATTTATGATAATCAAAAGCTGGTAAAATATTTCCTTCTTTAAAAGCATTGTATCTAGATGAATATTGACTATAGTTTAAACTAACTATTTTTAGCTTTCCAACTTTATCAATATTTTTCTTAATAGATTTATAAGAAGGTAAATAATGAACATTCATAGCTTCTAAAATGATAAGATGCTTCTTTTGAGCTAACTCCTTTAATTCTTTTGCTTCTTGATAATTAGATGTTATTGGCTTTTCAATAATAAGATGTTTATTCTTTTCCAATGCCTTTTTAGCAAAAGAATAATGTAAAAAATTTGGCAAAGCTATATAAATAGTATCAGCATCACTGTCTAACAGTTCATCGTAATCATAATAAGTTTTATCTAAATGATACTTATCTTTCAAACTCTCTGTTCTTTCCATTGATCTTTGAGTTCCATAAATATAAACAGCTTCAAAACTCAATTTATTGAATGTTGTCAATAAGTCCTGAACAATCATTCCAGTACCTGCAATTCCTAATTTCATGCCTCATTCTCCACCATTTCACGAATAACTCTTAAGATAATATTATGATCATCATAATGCTTCAATCCAGATACACAAAATGCTCCTACAACTTTCTGATTAACAATCAAAGGATAACCTCCACCACATACAGCATATTGTGGATTATCAATCATATATAAATACTGTTCTTTATGCTCAAATACATACATAGAAGAATGTTTAGAATCCATAACAGTTCTTTCTTTTCTATCTAACCATTCTTCACCCTTTTTACCATCCATTAAATATTGAAAGACGATATCTCTTCCATATCTTACTCTAATTCTCACATTATTAAGATGCTCTTTTTCAACAATTTCCAATACTCTAAGTCCAAATTTTAATGCATCAGAATTTTTAAATTCTTTAAAACTATATTCCATATTTTACACCTTCCTTATCTCAATTTAATGATTATATTAAATATTATATCATATTTAATAAGCAAATTCATTAATCAAATGAAAAGGTATAGACAATCTATACCTTTTCTATACCTTTATTTAAATACCTTAGTTGCTGTAATGGCTTTTTTCCATCCATTATAATTTTTATCTCTTTTATCTTCTGGCATACATGGGGAATATGTTTTCACAATAGAATGCAATGCTTTGATTTCTTCTTCACTTTCCCAAAAACCAACAGCCAAACCAGCCAAATATGCAGCACCTAAAACAGTTGTTTCCTTTACTTTTGGTATCATAATATCAACATTTAATATGTCACTTTGAAATTGCATCAAGAAATCATTAGCGATTACTCCTCCATCAACAAATAGATGTTCTAATGAAACTTTAGATTCTTTTTTCATTGTTTCAATTACATCTTTACTCTGATAAGCTATGGCTTCTAAAGCAGCTCTTGCAATATGCTCTTTTCTTGTTCCTCTGGTCAAACCAAACATTGTTCCTCTAACATCATTATCCCAATAAGGCGTTCCTAACCCTACAAATGCAGGTATAAGATAAACACCTTCATTATCTTGTAAAGATTTAGCCATTTCTTCGCTCACAGCTACATTATCAAATAACTGTAGTCCATCTCTTAACCATTGCATAACACTTCCAGCAACAAATACTGATCCTTCTAAAGCATAATGAATTTTACCATTTAATCCCCAAGCAATCGTTGTTAATAAACCATTATCTGATTTTACAGGTTTACCGGTATTCATCAACATAAAACATCCAGTTCCATAAGTATTTTTCACATCACCTACATTAAAGCATGTTTGTCCAAATAATGATGCTTGCTGATCTCCTGCAATTGAAGAAATTGGTGCTTTAAAATGCAAACCAGTTACTAATGTTTCATCACTGTAACCATAGATACATGAAGAATCTTTAACCTCTGGCAACATTGATGCAGGAATATTGAATAATTTTAATAAATCATCATCCCATTTTAAATCATATATATTATAAAGTAATGTTCTAGATGCATTCGTATAATCAGTAACATGGACTTTACCACCAGTCATTTTCCAAACTAACCATGTATCAATTGTTCCAAATAAAAGATCTTCAATATTCTCATTAGTATGATCTAGAATCCATCGTATTTTACTTGCACTAAAATAAGGATTAATTAATAGACCTGTCTTTTGTCTTATGTACTCACTATATCCATCTTTTATTAATGCATCACATATTTGTTGAGATTGTCTAGATTGCCATACAACAGCATGATATACTGGCTGCCCTGTATATTTATTCCATACAACAGTTGTTTCTCTTTGATTAGTAATACCTATTCCAGCGATTTCTTTTGCATCAATATTATTTTCAATAAATAACTGAGTTACAACTTCTAAAACACTATTCCATATTTGATTAGCATCATGTTCTACCCATCCACTATGAGGAAAATATTGAGGAAATTCTCTTTGTGATGAAAAACATAAATTCCCTTGTTTATCAAACAAAATAGCTCTTGTACTTGTTGTCCCCTGATCAATAGATAGAATATATTTTTCCATATTGTCCTCCCTTTAAAAGAAAAGTACTGTTAAACAGTACTAATCTAAATCCTCACCATTAGATGCTATAACTTTCTTATACCAAGCATATGAATCTTTCTTGCTTCTCTCTAATGTTCCATTTCCTTCGTTATCTCTATCTACATAAATAAATCCATAACGTTTTTTCATCTCACCAGTTGTGAATGATACACAATCAATACATCCCCAAGGAGTATATCCCATTAAATCAACACCATCAATTTCTACTGCTTTCTTCATTTCTTTAATATGAGCTTTTAAATAATCAATTCTGTATGGATCATGACAAGAACCATCTTCTTCTTTAACATCAATAGCTCCAAATCCATTTTCTACAATGAATAATGGTTTTTCATATCTTTCATACATAGTATTTAAAGCATATCTTAAACCT
>CAZWZD010000048.1:0-8267 GCA_964638235.1 uncultured Erysipelotrichales bacterium | reverse complement strand
CTATAAATTTTTTCTAACTGTCAGCATTTTGTCCTTGACATTGGAACCAGTTTAAATAAATTAGTAGTTTTTGAAACCTCTTATTTTTTACTTATTCTTATCTGTAAATTGAATTGGTCAAAAAATCCTCTTTATTATAGCTTATTTAACTGGATTATTTTAATTATTAAGTACATATTTTTTGAAGCAAATCCATATAAAATCAAGTGTTTTAGATTATTTTTATTCTATCCTACCTTTTACTATTTATCATTTATTTAAAATATTTTGCCATTTTTTTGGTATAGTATTTAATAAAAGCACTTCAGTAAATTCTTTATATCTTTATAAAAATATACTATCATTATTTTTTAAAAATATTACTTATTTAGATATGTGCTTCCATTTTAAATACTTTATATAATATATCATAACTTTTTCTTATGCAAAATTAGTGTCCTCTAGGAGTTAATTGGAGAAAATCTTTTTCATATCCTAAATTCGCCCTTAAAAGCTGTATAAATAAAATTCCCAATGGAACCAAAGTAATCCATATTGCTTTACCTAATACAAGCTTACATGCTATCGTTGAAATAGTAGCACCTAATACAAATGCCATTAGCATTCCTACATGAATTATAAATCTCATACGACAGTTTTTATCATTTCGATGATGTATTGCCTTATATAAATAGACTCCTACTTGTCGAATATGATTTGTACAAAAAGTTGTTGCCATTGGTACTCCTCTTGCTTGGCGAAAAGTATTATATTGCATAGACATAATGATGTTAATAGCAATTTGGCTTATTTGAAATGGCACTGTTTCTGGTAATAGTCCTAAAATAAATATCACTATCATTTCTATTCCAATCAATAGTGTATCCCAACGAATCATTTCTTTTTTCTTTATAGGTACAGGAAGTGCTTCAGAAAGAATTGTACCTCCTAAATATGCTCCCATTGGAATAAAATAATATAATGCTTTAGACCATTGTCGATTTCCAACAGCCATTCCCATTAAAACAAAATTCGCTGTTTGAGCATTGCAAAAAACACCACCTCTTATCGAATATGTAAATGCTCCTAAAAAGCCCCCAACAAACATCAATAAAAAGAACACATATCTTTTTTCGCATTCTAAATATTCAAATTCTTTATCGTGCATTTTGAACTTCCTTTCGTATACTTGTTATAAGAAACCCTGATAAAATACGATTCTATCAGGGTTTATAAACTATGATCTTATATTTACTATTTTTTAGGTAGATCAAGATAACTGATTAATTCAATATTATTCTCTTTAATCCATTCCTTTATTATTGGACTGCAAAAACAATTTGCATCTGCACAACGTCCTAGTGTTAGACTTGATAATTGTATTAAATCCCAATCAACATATCCAGGATGTCCTAACCATTCAAAATAGCCATTTCCCTGTAAATCCTCTTTAGTAAACAACTCTATGATTTCCTTTGGATTTTGAGGAGGATTTATTGATAAACGCTTTAAAGGAATAACATAATTTGTTATATATTCTGTTTTTTCAGGATGAGGGACATGTGTTAGTTCTCTAATTGGTACATCATATTTTTTAGCAAGTTCTTGAAGTACAGTTGCACCTCCAGGAATAGCTTCAATTCCATGATGTGAATTAATATGATCAGGCAGTTTCCCTGTTAACTCTATAAATTTATCCATTTGAGTTTGACATTCTAAACGTATTTCTTCAACATCAATATCTTCAGGTTTTGCTTTTAAAATTTGCTTACTAAATGTTCCATCTTCTTTTATTAATGTTTTTAAATTTTTACATAATGGATAACCAACTGTTAAATTAAGATGTAATCCGACAGAAAGCTTTGGATTTTCTTCCCAAAGTTTAGCCGCTTCTTTTGCATAAGGCATATTTTTCATCATAGATGCAGAAGTCATCATTCCTTGATGAAAACAGTCCATAATAGCTAAATTACATGCGTGAGTGATTCCAAAATCGTCACCATTAACAATTAATTTCATAAATTATACTTCCTTTAGATTTAGTAAAATATTTCCCGATTGAATATTTTGATTTTCTAAACACTCATTGATTTCTCCACCATCAGTAATAATGACGGGTGTTGTTAAATCATAACCCTTATTGATTAAAGCGTCTTTATTAAATTCAATTAGAATCTGTCCTTTAAGTACTGTATCACCCATTTCTACTTTTGAAGTGAATTCTTTTCCTTGATCATTGACAGTATCTAATCCAATATGAATTAAAATTTCTACACCATCATTACTCTTTAATCCAATAGCATGTTTTGTTGGGAATAAAGCAACAACTGTTCCATCAAAAGGAGCTAATACTTGACCATTATCTGGAATAATTGCACATCCCATTCCCATACTACCACTTGCAAAAGCTACATCTTTTACTTCAGAAAGTGATATTACCTTTCCTGTTAATGGAGAATAAATAGCATTTTTTTCTGCAATTTTATTACTCTTTTTATTTCTTTTTCCAAATAACTTTCCTGAATCATCAAACCCTATAACAACACCTAAAACTAAAGCAACGATAAATGAAATGCTACATCCTATCATTCCTAATACTAAATCTTTACCAAAAGCTAAACCAGTTAAAATATTTGTTGCTCCAAAGAAATAAATACTTACATGGAAAATACCATTAATAACACCACCAACAAATCCTGCAATAATTTGAATGATCATTGCTGTCTTATAACGTAGTAACATAGAGAAAATTGTTGGTTCACTAATTCCACCTACAAGCAAAGTAACTGCATTGGCACTTGCCATAGCTTTATCTTCTTTTCTACAACGAATTAAATAAGCAACTGCTAGTCCCATCAAAACATATGATCCAGATTTTGAACCAACTAAAATAATACTATCTGCACCCATATTAGCAATCATAGTTGTGGCTAATGCAATTAAAGCTTGATGCATACCTGTTGCTACTAAGAAATACCATGAAGCACCAATTAAACCAATTGCCAAAGGACCAACTAAAGAATAAAGACCTGTAAAGAATGCTGCTAAACCTTGACCTAATAAATTAGCTAGTGGACCAACAATACATAATGCCAAAGGCAACATAACAAGCATTGTACATGTTGGTACTAAGATAATTTTCAATGATTTAGGAGATACCTTATCAAAGGACTTATATACATATGACATTACCCAAACAATCAAAATACTTGGTAAAAATTGTGATGAATAGTTGACTAAAATCATCGGTATTCCATAAACACTAAATTGTGTCCCATTAGTAACCATTTCAATCAATGTAGGATAAATCAAAATAGCTCCTAAAAATAATGCAAGGGGTGTTGAAGTATTAAACTTTTTTGAAGCTGCCCAAGCAACAAATACTGGGAAAAAGTAGAAACCTGCATTACCTACAAATGTTAGTAATACCATAAAATCTGATGTCGCAGGAAGTATATTTAACATACTTTCACCTAGTAATGCAACAATTAATTTAATAATACCTGTTGCTGTAATAATAGGTAAAATTGGTGTTACACAACCTGAAACTGCATCTATTAATTTATTAGGAAATTCTTTCCAAAAAAATTTCTCTTTTGTTTTATCTAATTGCTCATCAATTTTATTTTGCGCTTGAAGTCCTGTTATTTCTATAAAATCATTATAAACTTCATCAACATGTTGTCCTATAATAACTTGGAATTGTCCACCTGAAAATTGACATCCAAGCATTCCTTTTACCTTTTTTATTTTTTCTTGATCAACTTTCCCTTGATCTTTTAAATTCATACGTAATCTTGTCATACAGTGTGTGACAAAAGAAATATTTTCTTTTCCACCTACATGTACTAAAATATCTTGACATAATTGTTCATACTTAGCCATAAACAGTTCCTCTCTTTCTTGATTATGTCCAAAATAAAACCTGACAAAATGAAGTTCTTTCTAATTCATTCTGTCAGGTAATGCCCACTTAAGGTTACAAGCCTTCTCGACTATAAAATCTGTTTACATGCAACATAAGATAAAGAAGTTCTTCATCATTAAGTTGCCAATTTAATATTTTTCCAAAATATTCTTTAATTTTTAAAACACATTGATATACATCAGTAAATTCATCTTTCATTTTCTTAAACATTTTCAAATTACTTGACTGTATAATAATTTTTTTATCTTTTCGTTTCAATAAATACTGTAAATGCATGATAAATCTTGAATAATTAAAATCATCTCGATTTATCAATAAATTTAATTCTTTTTCAATAATAGAAGTCACATCTTCTATTATTCTTGTTAAATCTGATTCTTCGTCCTGTTTTTTTGCTATTGATTGTGCATTAATAAAATGCATGGCTATATTTGCTTCTTCTTTTGGTAAACGGACTAATAAACGTCTATATACCAAGCGTCTTGCCCATTGAGCAAGTTCCGTTTCTTTCACATATAAATGTTGCAGTTCATAAATAAGCGGATTTTCAATAACCATCCCTTCCTGACATCTTTGAATAGTAAAATGCAAATGATCTGCAAGGGTAAATACAAATGCATCGCTCAGATTCATCTGTAAATAAGCTTTTGCTTTATCTATGATTTCCATAGATACTTGCATAACAGACTCAGGAATTTCATTAAATAAAGATATAACATCTGAATCTAAATCATAGAATGTTCTATCTATTAAAGATAGATCTTGAAGGTCATATGGTATCTTTGGAAAGCCTATTCCTTTTACAAAGGCAACCAATTCACAATTATTGGAATCTAGACAAATTGCTACATTATTGTTGATTTTTTTATCACTTTCATTTTGCCTGCTCCTCCCAATAAAAAAACTTCTCATAAAGACTCCTAACAGTGTTATTCAACAAGTTAAGGTAATGCCTCCCAAAAAGTTACAATCCTCATTATTTGTTATTTAGTGTCCATTTTGTGCACAACGTTATTATAACAGTTTATTATAAATATTTCATAAAATAAAAATTTATAAAAACAGTTGACAATATTTGATAATAGGTATAAACTATAGATAGTTAGCAAAAACTAACTAAAAAACATGCTTATGTATCCCTTCATTTTCCTATATCCTTTGACAATCATTAGCCGTACTCCTATAAGTGATTGTTATATCTCTCAATTAGAAGCGATACATTAAATTGAAACTAAGACTTTACATAAGTCTTTTTTTCTTTTAGTATATATTTAAAATGTTTACTCTTGAAAAAGCAGTAAATTCAATATAATAAGTATCTATCAAAATACAAATAGCATATATTTTTACATATGAAAAAGGAACAATGCCATTAAATTAATTTGTCATTGGCACTATGTGTTTTTTGACTTATTCTTTTATAATTGTGTCTATCAACACTTACCTCCATTTGTTACTTCAGATACAGTATAAAATTCTATCTTTTTATATGAAAAGTAAAGATTATCAAAATTAAGATCCCAAATTTCTACAAGTTGCCTCTGAACAAAATCTTTTAGAATTTTTTTACGTTCATGACACTTTGCATTGACAGCAATAAAAGCAATGGTTTTTATAATTTACCTCCTGTAGTATGTATAATCCATTAGTTTTGTGTTACTTTTATCTTATCATGTTTTTAGCTTCTTTTTATGCTGCTTTTTACATATTTTAAAATTTTCTAAAGTGAAAAGTTAAATTCTATTTTATAGAAAGAATTTTGGAACTATGCATTACATTTATTTTTATTGGAATTGACTCTTACATTTCTGTCTTATAAAATAATATTGCTAATGTTTTACAAAAAAAAGCTATTTCTTTGAATGTGAAAACAAAAAGTCATGATTTCATAGGCAATATTTGTTATTGTCTTTTAACTGAATTATGTTATAATGAAACGCGTGAAAAAAAGAGGTGTGTGTATGAATATTAGAAATATTGCGATTATTGCTCATGTTGATCATGGTAAAACAACATTAGTTGATCAGCTTTTAAAATTATCTGGGACTTTAAAAGATAATGAACACATTGCTGAAAGGGCTATGGATAGTAATGATTTAGAAAGAGAAAGAGGTATTACTATTTTAGCAAAGAATACTGCTATTAATTATAAAGATTATCGAATAAATATTATGGATACTCCTGGCCATGCTGATTTTGGTGGCGAAGTTGAGCGTATTATGAATATGGTTGATGGAGTTTTATTGGTTGTTGATGCCTATGAAGGTACAATGCCACAAACTCGTTTTGTATTAAAGAAAGCTTTAGAAGCTCATGTAAAACCAATTGTTGTTATTAATAAAGTAGATAGACCAGTAGTTCGTATTGATGAGGTTATGGATGAAGTTTTGGAACTGTTTATGGAATTAGGTGCTGATGATAATCAATTAGATTTTCCAACTGTTTATGTTTCTGCATTAATGGGAACTTCTAGCTTGGATCCAGATTTGAGTACTCAAGTAGCGAATATGGATTGTTTGTTTGATATGATTATTGATGAAATTCCTGAACCAATTGTTGATGAAGAAGGTACTTTGCAATTCCAGCCTGCTTTATTAGATTACAATGATTATGTTGGACGTATTGGTATTGGTAGAATTCAAAGAGGAAGAATAAAAGTTAATGAATCTGTTGTTTGTGTAAGAGCAGATGGCAGTCATACACAATTTAGAGTGCAAAAACTATTTGGATTTATGGGCTTGCATAGAATTGAAATAGAAGAAGCGAGTGCTGGTGATATAGTAGCTATTGCTGGACTTGCAGATATTGGGGTTGGAGAAACTGTATGTACATTAGGACATGAGGATCCTTTACCATTGCTTAGGGTTGATGAACCAACTATTCAAATGGTGTTTGGTACAAATACTTCTCCATTTGCTGGAAAAGAAGGTAAATTTGTAACTGCAAGTAAAATAGAAGATAGATTGTTTAGAGAAACAAATAGAGATGTTTCTTTGAAAATTGATAGAATTCCTAATAGTGAAGAGTGGATTGTTTCTGGACGTGGAGAATTGCATCTGTCTATTTTAATTGAAAATATGCGTAGAGAGGGATTTGAATTACAAGTTTCTAAACCTAAAGTTATTGTTAAAGAAATAGATGGAAAGAAATATGAACCATATGAAGAGGTGTTTATTGAAGCTCCTGATGATTGCATTGGCAGTGTCATTGAATCTTTAGGTTTAAGACGTGGTGAACTTCAAAATATGGAATCTAATGATGGAATGACAAAAGTTGATTATATTATACCTTCGCGTGGATTAATCGGATTTATGACAAACTTTTTAACTATGACTAAAGGTTATGGTATTATCAATCATTCATTTTTAGAATATCGTCGCATGGAAGGTGCTAATGTTGGTGATAGACAATTAGGTGTTATGATTTCTATTGATAAGGGACAAACAACTGCTTATTCACTTGGAAGTGTGGAAAGCAGAGGAGTAATGTTTGTTGGTCCAGGAGTAGAAGTTTATGAAGGTATGATTGTTGGAGAACATAGTAGAGATAATGATTTGACAGTTAATGTAACAAAGGGTAAGAACTTGACAAATACTCGTTCTTCTACAAAAGATTCAACAGTTGTATTAAAGAAACCAAGAATATTTAATTTAGAAGGATGTTTAGATTATATTAATGATGATGAATTGGTTGAAGTTACTCCTAAATCTATTAGATTAAGAAAAAGATTGTTGACAGAACAAGAAAGAAGAAAAGCTTATTCTGCTTCATTAAAGAAATAAGCTGTAAGAAAGAAATTTTTTACAGCTTTTTACATAAATGAGTATTATTCTTGATTGAAAACAATAAATGAGTAAAATAATCTATGATAGGAGGTAGTATTGTGAGTCAAGCAATAAAATATATAGGTGTTAATGATAAAACATTGGATTTATTTGAAGGTCAATATATTGTTCCTAATGGAGTTTCTTATAATTCATATGTTATTTTAGATGATAAGATTGTTATTATGGATACTGTTGATAAAAGAGCAAGAGATGAGTGGCTTGTAAATGTAAAAGAGGTTTTAGAAAATCGTCAGCCAGATTATTTGGTTGTTTCACATATGGAGCCAGATCATTGTGCCAATATTAAAGAAATATGTGAGTTATATCCAGAAATGAAAATTGTTGGTAATGCAAAAACATTTATGATGATGAAGCAATTCTTTAGAGATTTTTCTTTTGATGATAGACAAGTCGTTGTAAAAGAAAATAGTATTTTGGAAATAGGACATCATACTTTAAGATTTTTAATGGCACCAATGGTACATTGGCCAGAAGTAATGGTTACATATGAAGAAATTGAAAAAGTTTTATTT
>CAZWZD010000047.1:5813-8345 GCA_964638235.1 uncultured Erysipelotrichales bacterium | reverse complement strand
AATAGCGTTTTATACGTGATTTATACGTGATTTTGAACGTATAAGTGATGATTATTCATCATTTTCGTCCTCTAAATTGAGCTCGACTAGGTCAGCAACAAATTTCTGACGAGCATGTAATACGTCTGTATATGTATCAGCAGTTATATTTATATCACTGTGACCAAGATGTGCAGATACAGTCTTTAAATCAACATCATTCATCAGTAATAGTGTTGCATTCGTATGACGTAAGAAGTGAACGGTTATGTATTCATAGTCCGTTCCTTTTTTTATAGAAGCTAATCTTGCTGATACAGTATGACGATTAATGTAATTACCAGTATTACCTGCAAAGACTAGATTATGATCCTCATATACATTTCTTAAAGCGGTCTTCTTTTCATCTTGATCTTCCTTAACGAGTTTGAGTAAGCTCATAAGAGTATCAGATATATATAGTGTTCTAAAACCATTATCAGTTTTTGGTGGACCAACATAGATATTTCCATTGATGATATTAACAGTTTTATTCACTTTGATTGTTCTATTTTTAAAATTAACATCATCCCAGGTAAGTGCTAGAGTTTCACCAATTCGCATACCTGTATAAATCTGAAATTGAAGAATAGCATTTAACACTGTAAATTCTGTTGTTTTCTTTATTATATCTTTTATTTGATGAAGTTCCAACGGTGGCTTCTTTTCAGTTTTATTCTTTTTAGGACGAATAGCATGTTCACATGGATTTTCTTTAATCCAGCCTTGAGATATGGCTATCTGAAAAATACGACTGAGTGTAGAATGAATTGCACGTACATAACTATCCTTGTAGTACTGTTTAGGACGAAGCGGTCTCCCCGTTTCTTTATCTTTTATAACAGCAACTTCATTAAGAAATTGAGTAATACGTGCTGTTGTAAAGTCACCAATTTTTATGAAACCTAAATCAGGTATAACTTTATTTTCCATAATCTGAGTAATAAGATCTATTGTAGATTCTCTTAAACGGTTGGGGGCATAGTAATCTTTATACCAGTGCCATACCTCTATAAGTTGCTTTTCGCTTCCTAAATTCTCTTTTCTTTCGAATTGTCTAAGCATTTCAAGTTCCATTTCACGAGCGATGCCTCTAGCTTTTCGGATACTCATATCTTTAGGTGGCTTAAAGGTTTTATACTTTCTGTTTTGGACTTTATTTCCATGAACATCAAGTTTATAACCATCATTAACGGTAATATCAAATACTGTACCAAATTTACATTTTCTTTCTCTTATTGGCATATTCTTCATCCTCCTCAATTAGTTTTAATAGATAGTTTTTAAAGTCATCCAATTTAACTTTTCGATCACGTAAATTCTTAAGAATTTCAATGCTTCTTTCATCAAGAAACAGTACTTCTTTTACAAAATCATCATGTGTAGGATAACAATCTTCGCAAAATAGATAATCTAGTGAAACCTTATATAAACCTGGAAGAAAGTGCAGTACTTTATTTCCAGGATATTCATATCCTGTTTCACAGTTGCCTAAAGAGTTTCTTGAAATAAAACCAGATATCGTACAAACATCTTTTTGTGAGTATCCAGCATTTAATCTTGCATACTTTAAGCGATTACGACTGATTTTTCTTTTCATAACTGATCTCCGTTTTGCAAGTGAATGTAATCGTTGATTTTACGATAAATCTTTTCATTTTGGATACTTTCTAGAAGCTGTAAGAAATATTCTGTTAATCCCAGAACATTTTTAATATACTCAATATGGTTTTTATAAGGATCAAGTACTAATAAATAATCTAATGAAACATCTAAATAGCGATGCATTTCAATCAATGTTTCCATCTTTGGATAGGTATTCGCTTTTTCATAATTGAGTATAGCTCTACGCTTTAATCCTAAATGATTAGCTAATTGTTCTTGTGTTAAGTTTTTATCCAATCTGCATTTCAAGAATCGATTGGGTAAACGCTTATCTCGATAATAAGTTGCCATGGTATTTCCTCCTTGTTTCAATCAGGTGGCGTGCCTGTTATATGGCAATCTTACAAATTAAAATTTTTAAAATCAAAGGTGTAATTTTTACTACAATTTTCCTTCTTTGTTATATAGTTCATGTTTATTTATGAAATTAGTTGAGAGACTTAACTGTTAATAGAATATCAGTTATCGTCTCTAAAATTAAATATGAAAAATTTTTGAGCGAATTCCTTATTTATGGGTGTTCGCTCTTTTTTATTTAGGAGAGTGAACTATATGGAGTATGTATTCAAAGTTGTGGATCTATCACAACTCGATGAATTTCCGAACCATCCCTATCAGGTGAGGATAGATGAAGATTTAAGAAATCTTCAAAACAGTATTACTGAAAGAGGTGTAGATGAACCACTGATTGTAAGAAATATTAATGATCGTTATCAGGTTATTTCTGGACATCGAAGAATGAAAGCATGTGAACTTGCAGGTATTAAAGATGTACCAATCAGAGTCGTTGATCTGGATGATGATGAAGCGGTCATCATGATGGTCGATAGCAATTTACACAGAAGAAAA
>CAZWZD010000047.1:1240-5713 GCA_964638235.1 uncultured Erysipelotrichales bacterium | reverse complement strand
GACGAACTGTCAGAAGAAAAACCAAATCAGAAGGAAAAATTGAAATTAGAAACGAGTAAATTAAGGCAATATTTCCCTAGAGGAACAACACCAAGGGAAATGAGTGAAGCGATTTATTATTTGTTGGAAGAACATGCTGATGAATTGGAACATATACGTTTCAATGATTATGAGCTGAAAATATAAAAATACAAGTAAGAAAAGCTTAGTTGTCTATTTACCTGTAGGAGAGAGAAAGATGATCAGTAGCAATGTATTTATAAGGTTCCAGACCTTTAATGATGAAGAAAGTATCAGGAACTTTATCAAGGAAAAACAGGAATTTAAATCAAATTCAAAGACATGGGAAGAAGACATCAATAAGTTGATGAGATATAAGAAAAAGCATTTAAGAAAGTTTGATAAGGATAGTAATTATCGTAACATTCATGGTTATTACTTAAAGATCATGATTCCTTATGAAATGAAACAAAGAGAAGCTGAATATGTAAGAGATGTGATGCTTCAAATAGATAAAAGATTCTTAAGAAATCTTTATGTATTTAAAGTAACAACAGAAGGTCATGGGTCTTATGCAGAGATTGTCTGTTTTACTCGTTATGTTTTAAAACGACCAACTAACAGAGTAAAGAAATATAACAGGGATTATTACTACAATCCAAGTACTGGAAGATTATGCAAGAAAGATGATGATGGTGCAGTTCTTAAGGGGAAGAAAGGTGATCCAGTACTAGATAAAGATGGTAATCAGGTAAGTGAGTTAGTAGAAGTTAAAGCAGTTGAAGATAGAATCTTTGTTTATAAATCTATTCAGGAATTAACACAAAGATTAAAGAAAGCTGTAGCTGAAGTTGTTATGGCTATTAAAAATAGTGATTTAATCGTCAAAATCATTTCAAGAATTACAGTCAGTGAAGATGACTGTGAAAGCATGAGAAGGTACAAGTTTAAAAGAAATCGCATGATCAGAAGGGTAAATGATGTTCTAGAACAATTTGTTGAAGGAATGATACTAGGCAATCTTGCTGATTTAGAAGAAATTGAAGCATTAAATGCAGCCTGGTGTGATAAAGCAGACAAAATGATTCATGAAGAAAACAAGAATTTTAATCAGGTTTTAGATGTACTAAAAGACCATTGGAATAAGGAGTTTCTTGTAGGAATGATTTAGAAGGTAAATTTACCTTGTGGATTTGTACCTTTGTTTAGTGATGACGATTTAAAGAAAATAGAAGCAGAAAGGTTCCAGTAATGACTGGATTAAGGAAAAACAGAATGAAAGTTATAAGTGTAATTAATCAAAAAGGTGGCGTTGGTAAAACGCAAACAAGCATTAACTTAGCAGTAGGACTTAGCAGAAAAGGTAAAAAAGTACTATTGATTGATGGTGATGCTCAAGGGAATGCCACTAGTTATTTTATGAATGATGTCAATAAAGTGGACCTATTGAAATTGGTACAAATGGAAGTTACTAATGAAGATCCATTAACATGGTTAGAAAAAGCTTTAGGTGAAGGCGAATATGAAAAAGATATCAATGATGTTTTATTAGGTGAATGTGACATTATGGAAGCTGCCTATGTAACAGGTATTGATAATTTGTACATTGTTCCTTCAACTGAAACAAGACTTATTAATACCGATCAGTTAATAAAGACTACAAACAAGCTTCAACATAATCGTTTGAAGAAAGCTTTAAGAAGCATCAGAAAGGATTTTGATTATGTAGTCATTGATAATGCTCCTACATTTAATACGATTACTTTAAATACTTTATATGCAAGTGATGAAGTTATCATTCCATTAAAGATTGGAAGATTTGAATTAGCTGGGTTTATTCAGACTATGAAAGAGCTAGAAAATCTAATGAATGATTTCGAGTGTTTCTATAAGATCTATGTGCTTTTTAATATGATTCCTAGAGGTAAAAGACCTTTGTATCATGCATTTATTGACAAAATAAGACATATATTTACCAAAAATGACATGAAAGTGTTGGAAACAACAATTGGATATCAGGAAGCAGTTGCTTCTAAATCTGGTATGGCTTGTCAGTTGCTGGTAGATACAAAAAGTAAGATTGCTGATGATTACAGAGCATTGGCTGATGAAATTTCAATGGAAGGATAGGTGATGAAGATGAGTTTAACAGATCTACAAGATATGAAGCCTAAGATGAATCATCTTCAGTCACTTAAAAAAGTTGACATTGAAGATATCAGAGAAAATACACATAACATCTTTGCACAAAGAGATATTGAAGAACTAAAAGAAAATATTAAAAAAGATGGTTTACTAAAACCATTGGAAGTTTATCAGGATGGTGATCAGTTTATCTTAATTGGTGGTCATCGTAGATATAATGCATTATTGGAACTTTATATGGAAGATTTGGTTGAACCTGAGATTAACTGCATTGTTTATCCAAAACCAAATAATGAAAATGATGAAATGCTTCAGATTATTACCTCAAATGCTCAAAGAAATATGAGCAAAGAAGAGATGGTAGAAGTCACAAAGATATTATTAAAAGTTTTGGAAAAAGAACCAGAAAGAAAACCATATCTAATGGATAGAAGAACATGGATTGGTGGTTATCTAGGAGTATGTGGCAAAACTGCCCAGGAATATATTAATCAGGCTAATGGGAAAGAAACAAAAAAGAAAGCAAAGGTAGTTGATCATACTTTTGATTATGCTGAAGAACTCTTAAGAAACAAGTTTCGTACAAAAGCCAAGATTACAAAAAACAAACTCACATTATCTTTTAATGATATAGAAGATTTAAATAGAATTTTAGAAATGATGGACTGTCTAGAAGAGTCATCAATGGAGGTAGCAAATGTTTAAAGTTATTTTATGTGGAAAAATCAGCAGTGATATTGCTGTAAAAGAAGTAGGTGAAAGTAAGGTGTGTAACTTTACTGTTGCCTGTAAGAATTCATTTGATAAGTATGAATCTCATGTCAGATGTTCAGTCTGGGGATCATTTGTAGATGAATTAGTAAATGAAGATTATAAAGACAAATTAGTTTTAATTGAAGGTGAAGGTACAAATAAGCTAATGGATAAAAATGATGGTAATCGTCATTACATCTTCAATGTAAAATGCTCAAGAATTGAAAAACTGGGATAAGAGATTTTCGCCCTGAAAAGACAAATAAACAATAGACGTAAGTCGGCGGTCTCTCTCCCTTCTAAGGAAAGGAAAATGAAATGTCAGTAGGAAATAGAATTAGGTATGCTAGAAAATATCGAAAGTATACACAAGAAAGATTAGCTATAGAAATTGGAAGTAAACAAAACACTCCACATACAAGAATAGCACAATATGAAGGGGGATATCATAATCCGATAAACGATACACTTAGAGAAATAGCTGAAGTGCTAAATGTTAATCCAGAATACTTTAATAAATATGATCCATATGAATTAGATGATGTAATGATAATCTTCTTTGAATTAGAAAGATTGTATGGATTTAAAATTAAATTTTCAAAACAAGGAAGGGAAAAAGTAATTATAGAAGATGAAAGGCTTAAAAAATTACTTAAATCTTTGAGCAAAACAAGAGATGATATGACAGATGATGAATATGAAGAATACAAATTTCATTATTCAATAAAAGATGTGTTGAGTGTCATAGAGGGTGATAATGTTGGATCTTAAATTAAGAAGAAAAGAAACTAAAGCTTATGATTTAGTCGCTTTGTCAGCTGATCTAGGATTTACACCAGTTAAAGTCAGTAATCGTTATTATTCACTAGAAGAACATGATTCAGTAATGATTGATACAGTTAGAAATACATTTAAGCAATATTCTACGAATGCTTTTGGTGATGCGGTTGCCTTTTGTATGTCTTTAGGATTAGAAGCTAATGAAAAGTTTAAGAGTCTTAGTTATGCTTTAAAATACGTGGAGGAAAGAATAAAAGATAACCCTGAAAGTAAAGTAGATGTTCAAAATGTTAAGCATAATGTTGTTAAGAAGGATTTAAATATGCCACAGGCTGCAAGGGATAATAAGCGAGTGCTTCGTTATATGGATCAAAGATGTATTGATGAAGAAATTGTCAATGAATTCATTAAAAATAAATGGCTTTACCAGGAAAAGCAGCATAACAATCTGGTATTTGTATCCTATAAGGACGATCAACCTGTATTTATTACAGAAAAAGGAATAATTCAGGAACTACGATTCATGAAAGAATATCCAGGCAATGACTATGATCATTGTTTTTTTATTGACTATAAAAGCGATACATTAGTTGTTACTGAAGCAATAGTGGATATGATGTCACTTATGACTTTAGATGTAGATCATTATAAAGAATCTTCATACTTATCAATCAATTCAACAACTAAAGATAATGCAATCTATAAGCAACTTGAAGCACATCCTGAAATTACAAAAGTGAAGTTAAGGTTGGATCATGATGAAGCAGGTATTAATGCAACAACTAGAATTCAAAA
>CAZWZD010000047.1:0-1140 GCA_964638235.1 uncultured Erysipelotrichales bacterium | reverse complement strand
GAATGGACATTCAGATTAGATTAATTTGTACATTTTTATTAATGATGGATACAACGTATAGTAATGGTGAGGAGAGTGATGAAAGATGAAAAGAAAATTCATGATGTTATTTGCTTTTTTGCTGATGACTGGGTTTGGTTTATGCTTGATCGACGCAAACAACGAAAAAAACGTAAAAGAAGAAAACCAAACTGGTATAACTGATGTTGTTAAAGAAGAAAAAAAGGATGATATTCCATCTGTTAAGGTTGAAGATGTTGCTGAAAAGAAGGCAGAAGTTAAGAAAGAAACATCAAAAACAAATAAAAATGATGCAGTTACTAAGATAACAACATCAACAAAGAAAGTATCTGATTCAACAGTTAAAAATACCAATACGACAAAGACAAATAACACAATAACGAATATGACTAATAAACAAAATCAAACTGTAACGAAACCAGATACAACAAATATTGAAAAGAAAGAGAATGTTACTCCAACTGTAAAGGTTGAAGATAAAACACCTGCAAAAGAAGAAACTAAGAAGGAAGTAACATCTCCAAAAGAAACAAAGCCTGTCACATATAATTATGATATTGGTAACTGTGGTAAGTTATATGATAGTGAGGCCAAAGCTTATGCAGCAGCCGAAGCAAAATTTAATGATTTTAGTGATCCAGACAGATATGTAAGTAATTATATGGTATACTCTACATACGACAAATGGTCGATTAATTATTATTACGAACATTATTAAGTATTAGAGATATTAATTTATGGAACAATGGGATGGAGAATATAAAGTAATATTCGAAAATGAATATATCTACATATTTTTGCATAGCTTCCATGTATTCGAAGACAGAATTGCAATTTTCTTTATGAAAATTATGAATAAATGTGATTATGATTTAAGAAAGAAGACAACAAGTATTACAAATAATGGGGTTGAAGTTGAAGTTAAACCCAGAGAAAGATCCAATAACCATAAATTAGTACCAGGGAAACTAGATGGGCTATCGGTTATGATAGATTATGATAAGGATGACGGTGATATTATAGAGTATGAGCAAGAGTTTGAACTATATGTAGATAAACCAAGAAAACTAATATGTGATGTTCATATTCATATCAGGGTAGATACTTATCTAGAGGAAT
>CAZWZD010000046.1:0-8428 GCA_964638235.1 uncultured Erysipelotrichales bacterium | reverse complement strand
CTTTAAAAATTCTCCGGGGGATCAAAATGGTTTTTCATTTCAGAAAAAATCCTCGCGTAAAAATATTAGGCTATAATAGGAAGGAGAAGAGAATATTGGAGACAATAAGTAATGTAATAGATGATTACATTATACTCTTCTTTTTCTTTTGAAAAGGTGATGTAACTATGAGCAAAGTCTCTGATAACAGTACCAAAAAAGGACGAACCAGAAAGCAAGCTCCAGCTAGAACACCAGAGCAACAACAAAATATGATGATGAACTTGGCAATGGACCTTGCTGAAAAGAAGCTAAAAGATGGTACAGCTTCAAATCAACTGATTTGTTTCTTCTTAAAGTTAACAACTATGAAAGAAAAATTAGAAAATGAAAAATTAAAGTCTGATTTAAAACTTGCAGAAGCAAAAATAGACCAGATTGAAAAATCATCATCTAGCAGTGAACTATATGCTAAAGCAATTGATGCATTTAAAAGATATTCCGGAGTTCCTAAAGAAGATGATGAGTTTGAAGAAGATGATTACGATGACTAAAACATATTCTGAATTAATTTCCATTGAATCTTTTGAAGATAGAATAAGATATTTGCAAACAAGAAATAAAGTCGGTTATGAAACATTTGGATATAACCGATATCTAAACCAAATTCTATACAGTGATTCGTATTGGAAAAAAATACGACAAATAATTATGCTAAGGGACTCAGATGGAGATTATGTTTTAGATCTTGGTCATTGTGACCACCCAATACAGGGAAGAGTTTATATACATCACATAAATCCATTATCAATAGACGATGTAAAAAATAAAAGAGATTGTATTTTTAACGCAGAAAATTTAATCTCTGTTTCTTTTGAAACTCACAATCTAATACACTATTCATCTGATGTTCCAGATATGTCAATGATTATTAGAAGAAAAAATGACACTTGTCCATGGAGGTGATTACTAATGGAAGAAGAGAAAGTTGATGAACTTGAAAGTATATTAATTTCGATTAAGAAAAATCTTGGATTGGACTCAAGTGTTACTGACTTTGATACAGATATAACTATTCATATAAATGCCGCTTTTGCAACTTTAAATCAAATCGGGATTGGACCGGATGATGGTTTTGCAATTTCTGATGAAAATGATACATGGGAAGATTTCTTACAATCAGATAGTCCTTTATATAACTTAGTTCAAGAATATGTTTATCTTAGAGTTAAGCTAGGATTTGATACTCCAACAAGCAGTATAATTGTAGACACATATAAACAATTAATTGCTGAAAATGAATGGAGATTAAGAGAACTTTCTGATGGTATAACAACCGGATAGGTGGTAAAAATGTTACCTGATTTTAGAGACTATATAGGATCTTCTTCAATGCAAGTTAAGAAAGATTTAATTCACTATGGAACTCCACGTCATTCAGGAAGATATCCATGGGGATCAGGCGATAGACCATATCAGTCTTTAGAGAAGAAAAAGAAAGATACAACAACTGGAAGAGAAAAAGGATTTCTTGATCCTAAAAAGTTTTTCGTTAATGATAATACAGATTCTTCTTGGGCTGATGTAAAGTTAAATGTTGATGAATTAGGAAATATTTTAAATGCCGAAATTCCAGAAGATGATATTATTGATGATTTAAAAAATGATGATTATGGAACATACTATAAAGGATATGTTGGATTGACTAAAGATGATGTAAAAGCTTGTAATCCTAAATATGGAATTAATGGAACTACGAATAATTGTGTAAAATGTACAACAGCAATGGAGTTAAGAAAAAGAGGATATGATGTCCAAGCTGGATACTCAAATAAAGGAGCCAGTGCTGATTTATATACAGAATTATTTCCTGGATCAACAAGAACCGATTATAATTCATATGATGATATAGAAGATAATTTAAGAAATCAAGGACCAGGAGCATCTGGAGCTCTTCTTTGTTTCTTTCCTGATAATATTGGAGGGCATTCTATATATTATAATGTAAAACGTAACGGAAATGTTGATATATATGATGGGCAATCAGGAAAAACATATGATGGAATTGATTCTTTATATAGTCAATTAGGTTTTGGAAAAACAAATTCTGAAACTGGTAAAGACTTTACAGCTCTTAGTATTAGATTGGATGAAGTTGATACAAAAGATATAAACTTTGATTTAATGGCTAACGAAGGAATGATTAATACTACTTCTGATAAAGACTTTAATTCTACTGGATTTTTTAATAGAAATACAGGAAGAGCTGTTGGAAGATGGTGAAGGAGAAAACAAATTATGATTACATTAGGAAGTGCTAAAAAACTTTTAGAAAAAGAATTAACGGATTCTTATATAGAAGTAATAATGTCAATTAATAATAAATACATCTTTTCAACTCAATTAAACAATTCTAATGGATCTACTATTGATGGCTTTTATTCTGTTGATAAAAGTACAGGAAAAGTTTCCGGATATTCACCAGTGGCAAATCCAAAAGAATTCAAAATGGCAATGAAAAATATAGTATGGAAAAAAACAGGAGGATAATATAATGCCTGATTTTAGAGACTATATAGGATCTTCTTCAATACAAGTAGCTGATGATATAGTTCATTTCGGAACACCAAGACATTCAGGAAGATATCCATATGGTTCTGGAGATAGACCATATCAGTCTTTGGAGAAGAAAGGTTTATTTTCTAGATTAAAAGAAAGAAGAGCATCTAAACAGCAGGAAAAAGCAGCAGCTGAAAAGAAAAAGAAACAGCAAGAAGCTGCTCAAAAAGCTAGAGAAGCAAAACAGAAAAAGAAAGAAGAAGAAGCAGAAAAAGAAAGAATCATTAATAAAGGAAATATTGAAGAACTTAATTCAATTAAAGATAAATTAACACCAAACGAAATAAACAATGCTTTAAATAGAATTCAAGCTGAATCAAGACTTGAATCAGAGCTTGCGAGATCTAATGCTGAAAAAGGAAAACAAGCAATTAATAAAATCATGAATTCTAATGATGCAAATTTAATTCTTAGCAATGCTCAAAATATGTCATCTGCTCAACTTAATGAAGCGGCATCAAAACTTGAGAATATTAATAGAATTAAATCTGCAGATTCTAGAAATAAACAAACTGATACAACTTTCTATAAAGTTAATTCAGCTATGAGTAAAGTATCGACAGCTGAATCATGGCTAAGAACTGGAATAAAAGTAGCCAACGATGCCGTCACAATAAAGAAAATGATGGACCAGTATATGAAGACTAAATCTGGAGAGTGATAAAAAATGCTATCAAATACGGCTACACCGAAGTATTATGGGGCATTTCGGGATTCCGTATTGAGAGGCGAGATCCCAGTTTGTGAAACCATCGAAATGGAAATGAACAGGATTGATAAACTTATAAGAAATCCTAAATATTACTATGATCCAAATAAAGTTGAAGGATTTATAGAATTTTGTGAATCCGAATTAACCTTAACTAATGGAGATGACTTACATCTTCTTCCAAGCTTTAAACTTTGGGCAGAAGAAGTTTATGGATGGTACTACTTTAAAGAAAAACAAGTATTTGTACCATATAGAAATCGAAAAGGCGGAAGATATGTAAGAAAAAGAGTAAAGAAGAGATTAATAAAAAAGCAATATCTTATAGTTGCCAGAGGTGCAGCAAAAACCCTTTATGATGTTTGTCATCAAGCATATGGTTTAATTATTGATGGAGAAACTACTCATCAAGTTACTTGTGCATATACGATGATACAAGCAGAAGAAGTATTAGGACCTTTTAGAACTGCTATTGCTAGAGCAAGAGGACCGGTATTTCAATTCTTAACTGAAGGATCATTGCAAAATACAACTGGTGATAAAAAAGATAGACAAAAATTATCTCCAACTAAAAAAGGAATTGAAAACTTTTTGACAAACTCATTACTTGAAGTTAGGCCTATGAGTATTCCTAAACTACAAGGTCTTCAAAATAAATATTCAACGGTTGATGAATGGCTATCAGGTGATATTAGAGAAGACGTTATAGGTGCACTAGAGCAAGGTGCGTCAAAACTTGATGATTATTTGATAATTTCAACAAGTTCTGAAGGAACAATTCGAAATGGTGTTGGAGATTCTATCAAAATGGAATTGATGGATATCTTGAAAGGCACTTATCAAGCTCCTCATATATCAATCTGGTGGTATAAATTAGATGACATTAAAGAAATAAATAATCCAGAATTATGGATAAAGGCAAATCCAAATATTGGAAGAACTGTATCATATGAGGTTTATCAGGAAGAAGTAGAAAGAGCTGAAAAAGTTCCATCTGCAAGAAATGATATTCTAGCAAAGAGATTTGGAATACCGACAGAAGGATATACATATTTCTTTACATATGACGAAATTCTTCCAACGAGAAGATATGTCAAAGCAAATGGGCTTCAATGTTCTATGGGAGCTGATCTTTCACAAGGCGACGACTTCTGTGCTTTTACTTTTGCATTTCCAATGAAAAGAGTAGACAGATTTATTGTTAAAACTAGAGCATTTATTACAGAAAGAACTTTAAATCGTTTACCTTTAGCAATGAGAGATAAGTATCAACATTTTATAAATGAAGAATCTTTAGTTATCATGCCTGGAACAACTCTAGATTTAATGGAAGTGTATGACGATATTGATGCCTTTATAGAAAAGATGGACTATGATGTATGTTCATTTGGATATGATCCATATAATGCTCTTTCATTTGTTGAAAGATGGGAAAAAGAACATGGACCTTATGGAATAGTTAAAGTTCCACAAGGAGCTAGAACAGAATCTGTTCCTCTTGGTGAAATAAAGAAAATGGCCGAAGATGGTGGATTAGTATTTGATCAAGAACTATTCAGTTGGTCTATGGGAAATTGTGTCGTACTTGAGGATACAAACGGAAACCGTAAATTATGGAAAATGCGCAGAGATCAAAAGATCGATAGTGTGGCTGCTTTGATTGATGCCTATGTTGCTTTTAAAGCAAATCCAGATGCTTTTGAATAGGAGTAATTTTCAAAATGATGTGTTATAATGAATATTACGTTGGTAATTACATTGCTCATTTCGGAACGCCAAGACATTCAGGAAGATATCCATGGGGTTCAGGTGATAGACCATATCAGTCTTTAGAGACTAGTAGACAGAAAAGAAAATATGCTGAAAAATTTAGAAGAACAAATAGTAGAAATATTAGAAAAAATGGCTTAGGATATGATGTCGATGAAGCTATGGGTGGTAGTGTAGTAGCTGGAATTAAAAATAATCTTTATGCACAAGGATATAAAGTAGATTCTGCGAATAAGAAATGTAAAGATTTAGTGGAAGAATATATAAATAGTAAAGATAAAAGTAAATATGAAAATATATATATTATTCAATCATCTTTTGATGATTCTAATAAACAAACAATGAGTAATTTTTCTAAGTCATTATCAGATTTTATGGAAGATGTTACAGAAAGAGATAAATTAGAAGGAAGTATGAATTTATATTTAAAAGATAAAAATAAAATTGGAGAAGCAGTAAAAGCAGTTAATGAATATACAAAAGCTAATAATGAATATAAAGAATCTTGTAAAAAAGCAGTTGATAATATATTAGAAGTATACGGATATACAAAAATGTCTAATAATCCATATAGTCCAACAGTTGCTGAAACATTAGCTAAACAAATTGATAATAATTTTACAATAAATAATTGGCAACAATTAGAATTAAGATTTTCAATTGGCGATGGAAAAACAACAAATGAATATGGAACATCAGCAAATAAAGCAAAACAAATATCTGAAAATTTTTCAGATAATGTTAATTTTTCTAATTTATCAAATGCTGTTAGTGAATTAGGTTTTGATAATATTAATGTCGATGACATGATAGATGATCAATGGAAACAGCTAAACAACCAATTGAAATCTTTATCTCATTCTGGAATTAAAGGAATGAAATGGGGTTTTAGTGATGGTGTTAGAAATGGTCATAGAACGGCATATGAAAAAGAATCAAGTGCAAATGCTTCTTCTAGTACTATGACTTATTCTACTAATTCAAAAGATAAACAAAAAGCAAAAGAACAGTATGAATCTGACATAAGAGAAATAAAAAATGATACATCAGAACATGATCCTATTTATTATGCTTCTCATGCTATTGGAGCATCAATCAAAGAAGGAAAAGATTTTATAGAATCATTGTTTAAGAAAAAATAAAAGGTGGTGATTTTCAAAATGCCCAGTTTAATGGAGCGTTTCCGGCGTTCATGGAATGCCTTTAAAGAGCGAGATCCCACTGACTATTCCGAAATCTCTTCTTACGGATCAACATATGGACGAAGACCTGATAGACGAAGTAGTTTTATAAATTCACAAAGAGCAATTGTTGCAAATGTTTATAACCAAATAGCTGTAGATGTTGCAGCTATTGATATAAGGCATATAAAAGTAGATCAAAATGAAACTTTTACAGAATATGTTCAAGATTCTTTAGATTATGCTTTACATAGAGAAGCAAATCTTGATCAGACTGGAAGGCAAATGATTCAGGATCTCGTTCTGTCGATGTTTGATGAAGGTGTTGTAGCAGCTGTTCCAGTTGAAACATTAGGAGAAAATCCATTAACTAGTGATTCATTCTCAGTTTCTAAAATAAGAATAGGAAGAATAGTTCAATGGTATCCGAAGCATATAAAAGTAGAATGTTATAATGAAGATACTGGAAAAATGGAACAAATAATTCAGCCAAAAAGAATTTGTGGAATATTTGAAAATCCATTTTATGCTACTATGAATGAAACAAATTCTACTGCACAAAGATATATGAGAGTATTATCTCAATTAGCGCAAACAAATGACCAAAATAGCTCACAGAAAATTGATATGTTAATTCAATTACCTTATAGTTTAAAAGGAGAAAGCAAGATTAGAGCAGCCGAAGCTAGAAGACAAAATCTTGAAGATCAATTGACTAATTCTATATATGGAATTGGATACATTGACGCCACTGAAAAGGTAATTCAATTAAATAGAAGTCTTGATAATAATCTATGGGAGCAAGCTAAAGAATTATTGAAAGAACTTTACTCAGAACTTGGTTTCTCGCCAGCAATTCTTGACGGAACAGCTGATGAACAAACGATGTTGAACTATCAGAATAGGACTATTGAGCCTATTATAACAATGATCATTGAAGAAATGCAAAGAAAATGGCTTTCACAAACAGCTAGATCATTGGGGCATTCAATTCGTTACTTTAAGCAACCGTTTAAACTTGTACCAGTTAATCAGATTGCTGAATATGCTGACAAATTTACAAGAAATGAAATTATGACATCTAATGAATTTAGAGGTATCATTGGCATGTTGCCAGTTGATGATCCAAAGGCAAATGAATTAAGAAATGCTAACTTAAATCATCCAGATGAAGAACAAGAATATAAAGAAAATAAAACAGAAGAATCTGAAGAATTACCTAAAGATTTACTAAATAAAATAGAATCTTAAAATTCAAAATAAACTATAAACTTTTTCAATAAAGTTATTAATGACAATATACAATAGAAAGTCGGAAATACTATATAGAAAAAAGTAGATAATTTATTTTGGTATAAGAAAGGACAATGTCATGGAAGATTTGAAACACAATTGCGATTTTCATGGTTGGGCAACAAAAAACGACATTACCTGCATTGATGGCCTTACCATTCGGAAGAATGCTTTTAAAGTTAATGATGGTGAAGTAGTTCCTCTTGTATGGAATCATGATCATTCTACTGTTGGTGGTGTGTTAGGACATGCTTTACTTGAAAATCGCGATGATGGAGTATATGCTTATTGTTCCTTAAATGATACAACAAATGGACAAGAAGCAAGAAAAGTATTAAAGCATGGGGATGTTAAATCTCTTAGTATTTGGGCTAATAATCTTGTCAAGAGCGGCTCAGATGTTCTTCATGGAGTGATTCGTGAAGTTAGTTTGGTTTTGGCTGGAGCAAATCCCGGAGCATTTGTTGAATCAGTTGCAATTCACGGAATTTCGATTGGCGAAGACGACGATGAAGGAATCTTCTATAATGGAGAAAACATCATTCTTTCTCATTCTGCTGAAACCGAAAAAGAAAATAAAGAAGAGGAGAAAGAAAAAATGACTGAGAATAAGGAAAGCGATAACAAAGAAGATAAGCAGGAATCTGGAAAGTCTATTAAAGAAATTTATAATGCAATGACTGACGAACAGAAGAATGCTGTTGCTGCTATGGTTGGAATGGCTATTCAGGATTCTAAAAAGACCAATAGTTCTGATAACAATAGTGATGAAGATAATAAAGAGGATAATAAGGAGGATAAAAACGAAATGAAGCATAATGCATTTAGCGCTAATGCTACTGACAACAGAACTGACTATATTAGTCATGATGCTATG
>CAZWZD010000045.1:0-8506 GCA_964638235.1 uncultured Erysipelotrichales bacterium | reverse complement strand
AAATTATAACTTGCATAAATAAAATTAATTATCTATTAAGATAAATGAATTTAACTTACAAAAAAAAAGGAAGATTAAATCTATAAATAAATTTAATCTTCCATTATTATATTTAAAATACTGTAAATAATATTAAGCTTAAAGTTGCAATAGAAACAGCAGGTGGATCAATATGAGTACCACAATCAGTATTAAAAATCATTCCAAATACTATAAAAATAATTTGTGATATAACACCAAAGATCACAGCTATAAAAATATTACCCGTTTGCATAATTGCATATCCAACAATAATTGTAATATGATGAGTAGCAGGAAAAGCTGGATCAAAAAATCCAAAAATTAAAGAAAGAGCACTAATCGAAAAACCGATTGTATAATATCCAGTTTCTTTGACTAAATAAGCAGTTGTAAAACTTATAGCAATTGTTAGTAATAACTGAAAAGCCCAAAACTTAACTTGAGGTTTTTTTAAAAAATCTATTGCTAATTTATTATAGCATTGTTCCTGATTAAATAAAATTCTACCGAGCACACCAACGAGTATAACTGATACAGAACCAGTATCTATGGGAAAATTATAATATCCCTCAAAAGCATAGATTAAATAACCAATTACTGCTCCTATACCACCAACTAGCAAGACCAATGGATCAGCAGTAAACGCTAAAGAACGACCTGTTTCTACCCCTCTGATTGGATGATGCTTAGCAGCATACGCAGTAGCAATGCCAGCACCATTAAAGATTATACAGGGCAAAAATAATGTATTTAAAACAACATCATTAAGAAATGTAGCATTTATTCCTGCAGCTTGAAGAATAAACACTATAATACCAACAAAACCTGTAATTACGAAAGTCTGTGTACCTCCAATTACAGCACCTAGTATTCCCGCAAAAAAAGCAATAAATACATTCATTAAATCAAACATTTAAAATCATCTCCTCTAAATACTAGTATAAAAGAAATAAAGTGATTAGAAAAGAAATAATTAAAGAAATAAGGATATTTTTGTGTTATAATCACAACAGGAGTGATAGAATGAGTTATGAAGTCATTTTAGATAATTTTCAAGGACCATTAGATTTATTATTGCATCTCATTAAAGAAAAAAAAATGGATCTTGAAACATTAGATTTATCAGAAATTACAGATCAATATTTAGAGTATATTAATCAAATGGATGTAGCTCAATTAGAAATCATGTCAGAATACTTAGTAGTAGCTTCTACATTAATTGAAATGAAAAGTAAAATGCTGCTGCCTAGAGAAGTTGTTGATATTGATGATGAATATGAAGAAGATCCTAGAAAACGATTAATTCAGCGATTAATTGAATATAAAAAATATAAAGATATTTTAGATGATCTAAAAAAATCATACGAATTTAGAAAAACTATGCATACAAAATCTCCTTCTTCTATGAATGATTATGTTGTAGATACAACTGATATGATACCAGTTGGACTTGAAGTGTATGACTTACTAAAAGCTATGCAGAAAATGTATCAAAGAAAGGCATTAACAATGCCATTACAATCAAAAATAGCAAGAGTTGAAATATCAATTGAAGATAGAAGTGAGGAAATAAAAAATTTCTTTAGAAGAAATAAAAATATAAAAGTTAGTTTTGAAGATTTATTTGATCAAGTTGATTGTACTTATTTTATTGTTACTTTTTTAGCTGTTTTAGTTTTAGTAAAGGACAAGGAATTAGAAATTGAACAATCTTCAAACTTTGATAAGATATATTTGAAAGGAAGAGTTTAATGGATAAAAACGAATTGCTGAGTGTTATAGAAGGAATGTTATTCTTATCTGGAGATGAAGGACTTTCTTTAAAACATATAGCATCAGTATTGCAAATCACAAGAAAGGAAGCAACTTTATTAATAGATGAATTATTTGAAATATATAATTCAAGAGAGATAAGGGGAATGGAACTAGTTAATTATGGTGGAATTTACAAACTAGTCACTTTATCAAAACATCATGACTATTATCAAAGAATGATTGAACAAAACGAAGCGAGTTTATCAAATGCTGCACTAGAAACTTTAGCAATTATTGCATATAATCAACCTGTCAGTCGTGCAACTGTTGAAGAAATCAGAGGTGTTGGATGTGATGCGATGATTAGAAAACTTGTAGCAAAAGCACTTATTAAAGAAGTAGGTAGAGAAGAAACTCCTGGTAAGCCAATCTTATATGGTGTAACTGATGAATTTATGGATGCTTTTTCATTAACATCTTTAGATGAATTACCAGAATTAGAAGAAATAAAAGATGACTTCGATCAAGAGGATATCTTTAATACAAAATATACAGAAGAAAATAATTGAGGGCAAAATGGAATATTTAGATATAGTTGACGAATTAGGAAACCCAACTGGAGAAATAGTTGAAAGAAACGAAGCACATCATAAAGGAGTACGACATCGCACAAGTCATGTTTGGTTATTAAGAAAGCATCATCAACAAATAGAAGTCCTTTTACAAAAAAGAAGTTTAAATAAAGATTCATATCCAGGCTGTTATGATATTTCCAGTGCTGGACATATCCCTGCTGGTTCTTCTTATGAAATCTCTGCTATAAGAGAATTAAAAGAAGAATTAGGAGTAGATGGTAAAGTTGAAGATTTGCATTTTATTGGTACAACTTTTAGCAACAGCAAGAATATGTTTCATGGCAAGGTATTTCATAATGTACAAGTTTCTCGTGTCTATGTTTTTTGGTATGATGGACAATTTAGTTTACAGCAAGAAGAATTGAGTGAGGTTATTTGGATGGAGTTAAATGAATGTAAAAATAATGTTATTAATCATTCAATACCTCATTGTATAAAATTATGTGAGTTGGAAATGATAGAAAAATATTTAGAAAATAAAATAGCAATTTATTAATAATTTTATTAGTAATATTGCTTTTTTTATCTTAGATTGTTTTATTTCTTTGATATTATAATTTTTTTAAGGAATTTAAATACTTTTCAAGGCTTATGAAATGTAGTAAAATGAAGTTGGTGATATAATTGAAGGTAAAGTTATATTTTGGGAATCAGGATGTTATAAAAAAATCTGGTATTGGAAGAGCACTAGTTCATCAAAGAAAAGCACTTGAATTAAATAAAGTTGATTATACAGATGATAATGATGACTATGATTATGATATTCTTCATATTAATACAGTATTTCCTTCAAGTTTAGAAGAAATAAAAATCGCTAAGAATAATCATAAAAAAATTATTTATCATGCTCACAGTACAGAAGAAGATTTTAGAAATTCATTTACAGGATCTGATGCTTTTGCGCCTTTTTATAGGAAATGGCTTATTTATTTGTATAAGCAATCAGATATTATTATTACCCCAACTCTATATTCAAAAAAGTTATTGCAAGATTATGATCTCAAAAAAGAAATTATTCCAATATCGAATGGTATATCATTAGAAGATTTTAATCCTTCTTTTTATCAAATAAAACAATTTGAAAATCATTTTCATATAACTAATGAAAAAGTTATTATTTCAGTAGGTTGGTTATTTGAAAGAAAAGGATTTGATACATTTGTGGAAGTTGCTTCAATGTTGCCAGATTATAAGTTTATTTGGTTTGGTGACGTTAATCTATCTTTTCCTTCATTAAAAATTCGTAGGATTTTAAAAAATCTTCCAAGCAATGTCATATTACCTGGCTATGTCATTGGAGATATTATAAAGGGTGCTTATGGTAGAGCTGATGTTTTTTTCTTTCCTTCTAGGGAGGAAACAGAAGGAATTGTTGTTTTAGAAGCATTAGCTAGTAAGAATAACATTATTGTCAGGGATATACCCGTTTTTAAAGACTGGTTATTAGATAAGAAACATGTATATAAAGGCAGAACAAATGAAGAGTTTGTTTTATTAATAGAAGATATTATTCATCATCGATTGCCTGATTTAAAAGAAGCTGGTTATGAAATAGCAAAGCAAAGAGAATTATCTATCATTGGAAAGGAATTATTATTGGTTTATAAGAAACTCATGAATCAATAGGTATGTAAAATGAAAGATCAAAATAAGAGAAAGTATATTTTTAATATATTGCTTATTTTAACTATAACTTTTCTATCTGTTTATTTTTCTATTGGAAAAAACTATAAAAAAGTTATAGAAGTTTTTCGTCAGGCAAATCTCTTTTGGATAATTTGCATGCTGCTATTTATGATTAGTTACTATGTTTTTGATGGTCTATCGACAATGTTTTTTGGTAGAGTCTATAAAAAAGATTACAGTTTTAAGCAAGCTTTTGTTAATTCAATGAGTGGAACTTTTTTTAGTGCTATTACTCCATCAGCTAGTGGTGGACAAGTTGCTCAAGTATATGTTTTTAAAAAACAAGGGATAGAAGCAACTCATTCTTCAAGTATTTTATTAATGTGTTTCATTTGTTATCAATCTGTAATGGTTGTATATACTTCTTTAATTGTATTATTTAATATAAGTTATTTAATATCAAATCCTGCTATATTCTCTTTAGTTTTAATAGGATTTCTTGTTAATTTTATAGTTATTATTGTTTTATTTGGTGGAGCTAAATCAAAAAAATTACAAAATTTTTTAGTTCATACTGTGGTCAAATTATTGAGTAAAATAAATATTGTGAAGAATTATGAAAAAACAAGTCAAAAATTGAAGATATATTTATCTGATTTTAGAGAACAGCTAGATATTTTACAGCATAATAGAGATGTATTATTGAAATCTTGTATATGCAATTTTATAAAGCTGACAATTGTTTACAGTATGCCTTTTTTTGCTTGTAAAGCATTAAATATCAGTGCTTTATATTCTGACTATTTTAAATTTGTAAGCTTTTGTTCATTTATTTATTTGATTAATGCTTTTTTACCTATTCCAGGAGCTAGTGGTGGCAGTGAAGCTTGTTATATGCTGTTTTTTAGCTTTTTAGGCTCAGTAGGAGTTTCATCTTCAATGACTTTATGGCGTTTTATTTCTTATTATATAGGATTATTTTTAGGCGGTTTCATTTTTTCTTTGAATAGAGAAACATGAAAAGAATTGGAGTGATCAAATGAATATTGCATTATTTACTGATACTTATTTGCCTGATATTAATGGTGTGGCTTCTTCTACTTATATCTTATGTCAGGAATTAAAGAAACATGGACATCATGTTTTAGTTGTAACAACAGTGCTACCTAATGGTAGTGACTACATAGATAAAGATTTTGTATTAAGATTACCAGGGTTAGATATCAAAAAAATATATGGCTATAGAGCGGCTAGTATTTATTCTTTTAAAGGAATGAAAGAACTTAAAGAGTTTGCTCCTGAAATTATTCATATACAAACGGAATTTGGAATAGGAATATTTGGAAGAATCGCTGGTGAAATCTTAGATGTACCAGTATGTTATACTTATCATACAATGTGGAGAGATTATTCTCATTATATTGTACCACATGGACTTAAAACAATCGATGGTGCTGCTAAAAAGATAATTGAGAAGATTTCTAAAGTCTATGGTGATAATTGTGCAAAATTAATTGTACCAAGTGTTAAAACAGCTCAAGCACTTCAATCGTATGGTATTCGTAGAGATATTGATGTTATACCTACTGGTTTGATGCTTGATAAGTTTCTGTCTAAAGATGAAAAACAAATCAAGCAAATTGTTAATGAATATAATTTAGAAAATAAATTTGTTGTTACATTTTTAGGAAGAATAGCTGCTGAGAAAAGTATAGATATGTTACTTTATGCATTTAGAAGAATAAAGAATGTTAATACAAATATAGTTTTGATGATTGTAGGAGGAGGTCCTCAACTTGATGATTTAAAAGAGATGGCAAAAGAATTGGATATTGATGATGTTGTTATCTTTACTGGATCTAAGGATAGTGATATTGTACCATCATATTATCACGCTTCTTCTTTATTCGTTTCAGCTTCGTTGTCTGAAACTCAAGGTTTAACATTTATTGAAGCTATGGCTAGTGGTATACCTGTACTTGCTAGATATGATTATAATTTAGAAGATGTTATTGTAGATGGTAGAAATGGTTATTTTTTTAATAGCGAGGATGAGTTGGTAGAAAAAATTTTAAATTTATCAGATAATAAGCTTGATGAATTATCTAAAAATGCTTTAGCTGATGCTAAGAAATATAGCAGCGATATTTTTTATAAGAATATTATAAATGTTTATCATAGTGCATTATTGCATCATCATTATTGTTATTGTGTAGAGAGCATTGTTAAAGATGATAATGGTTATGTAGTAACATTTAGATTTGATAATCATGAGGTTTATGTTCATTTATCTGAAGCTATATTAAAACGTTATGCATTAAGAGTGGGTGAAGTTATTGATAGAGAGGAGCTTGAAGCATTAAAGGATCATCAGCAAGCTGAAATAGCTTATTATCAGGCTTTGAAATACTTATCTTATAAAGATTATACTTATACTATGATGAAGAAAAAACTTTTTGATAAAGGTGATTTTAGTGATATACAGATAGAGATGGCAATGGAACTTTTGATGCAAAAAAAATTGATAGATGATCATGAGTATACTATTTCATATTTAGAAAAAACTGCTCGAATGAATATTGGAATTAATAAAATTATAGAAAATTTGAAAAAAGATGGTGTTTCTCCTTTTATAATAGATGAGTGTTTGATGGAGTATTCATCTGATATTGAATATGATAAGGCAATATCGTTAATAAATAAATTATATAATGAAAACACATCAAAATCTCCTAATGCTTTGATTCAAAATATTAGAAATAGATTATTTAATAAAGGATTTTCTGAATTAGTCATTGAACAGGCTATAGAAGATTTTTCTTTTGAATTTCCTAAAGAACATACAAGAATGTTATTGAAAAAAGAATATGAAAGAGTATATAATAGATATTCAAAAAAATATGAAGGAAATTTATTGAAAAATAAGATTATAACGTTTTTATTGCAGAAAGGTTATGAATATGATGATGTTATTAGTGTTTTTGAAGAATTATGGGAGGTAGTGGATTGAAAAAGATAAAAGATATGGTATGTGGTGATGATAATGTTGAATTTACTGCAATGATTTCTAGGGTTGTTGCTGGAAAGACAAATGGAGCACATAAGACCAATTACTTAAGTATCACTTTTCAGGATGATACAGGTATTATTGATGCAAAGTTATGGAATGCTAGTGAAGAAAACATGAATCAATTAAAAGAAGGGTGTGTTATAAGAGGTAAAGGAGATATCATTAAATATGGACAAAATAGGCAAATGAAAATTATTTCTATTGATGATATTTCTACTAATACTTCAGCTCAAGTACAATTCTTGCAGAAAGCACCGATAAATCAAGATACATTAAACAAAGAATTATATGCTTATATTAAAAAAATCTCTAATATGAAGATATATTCAATTGTCAAATATTTGTATGATATGCATATTGAAAAAATTATAATGTATCCAGCAGCAAGTAAAAATCATCATGAAGTTGTTTCTGGTTTAGCTTATCATACATTATCAATGTTAAAAACGGGAGAAGCATTAATTGGTGTTTATCCTCAACTAAATAAGGATTTGATTTATGGTGGAATATTGCTTCATGATATTGGAAAAACAGTAGAATTAAGTGGTCCTGTTGTTCCAAGTTATACGATTGAAGGGAAGCTTTTAGGACATATATCTATTGCGAGTGCTATGATTAAGGAAGCAGCTGATAAGTTGAATATTAAAGGGGAAGAAGTTATGTTATTAGAGCATATAGTTCTTTCTCATCATGGTAAGAATGAATTTGGTTCACCAGTTTTACCACAAATTAGAGAGGCAGAAATTGTCAGTTTCATAGATAATATGGATGCAAGAATTAATATGATCGATAAATTATTAGATACTATTGAACCAGGAGAGTTTTCTAAACGTACTTTTGCATTAGAGAATAGATCGTTTTATAAACCTAAGATGTATTAGGGTATAGTTATTAACTATATCCTTTTTTATGCTATAAATCGTAACAAAATAAGATATTTATTGACAAAAAGAAAATGTGAAAGGTAAGCTATCAATGATTTAGTATTTATATAAAAATAAAAGTATAAAATTATAATCGGCCTGCATAGAATTAGATTATATATATTTTGTTCAAAGCTTGGATGATGCATTTATAAATGTATTTGTAAGAATTGAAGAAGAAATTAAAGAAATAATGTTTTAATTGTTTTAATGTGTACATCTAAAAGTTATGATAACTATTATGAGAAATTTGTAATCAATGATATACGTGCAAACAATAGAATGTCCACAAATAAATAAATTTGATTATGTAGACTTGTATGGTAAATAAGATTATTAAATGTTGTTTATGATTTTGATTTGGAGTTTATAACTGATTTAGCATCGTGCAATTATTCAATTTCTAATGTAGAACGAGTATATAAAATCAAATGATGAAGAGAATCTTAGGAAAGCAAAACAGACTAACAATAGTG
>CAZWZD010000044.1:0-8626 GCA_964638235.1 uncultured Erysipelotrichales bacterium | reverse complement strand
TAACTTTACCATTAGTGAAAGCCATAATATTTCTCTTTCTTTTAAACAATTTCATCGTTATCCTCCTACATATTTACAATATCTATAACCGGTTACAAGCCCATTATATCTAAAGAAAATATGATTTCAATACTTCTGCTCCATTTAGAATGAGCTTTCAAAATTCATTATAAATTGTTATTATTTTCAATTTTGTGAAAATACTTTCAGGATTTTTAAACTATGAATAGAGCTAAAATATATAAAAAAAGTAATAAATTCAAGAAAATTTATTACTTAATGATTTTTCTGCTTTCTATATAATAACGTTTTTCATACGCTTCCCCCATAGAAAAGGTTTTTCTAGGTAATACGCCTCCAGCCTTGATTGCTGGAAATAAAGTATTTTTATCAATAGCACCTAATCTTATACCACAGTTTCCTTCTTTATGGCTTAATGTTTCAAGAGTCTCATCACCATGAACATAGTCTATTGATACTTCTTTGTGATGATCTAAATAATCATCAATAAAGTGTTGTAATATATCTATTGGTAATCTATTGTTTGTGTTTTCCAAGCTTAATCCCAATTCTATATCTTTATTAATGATAATGATGTCTTTTCCATCACTATATTGAATATGATGATTATTAAGATAATATTTAAACTGATTAATTAAATCGAGCGTGTCAATATGAAATAATACACGATGGATAGGTTCAAAAATCAATGCAGGACTATGCAGATTAACAAGTTCTACCATAGCATAACGGGCAGGGTGATCTTGTTGTTGATCGATTGGAAGATCCTTTTTGATGTTTTCCCAATAAACCTTAGCAGTCGCAAGTGAATGATTTCCATCTCCAACAGCTAAAAACAGACCATTGCACTTTTGTTGAAGATCATAAAGTAATTGATTAACTTCATCAGCTTTTTGATCAACAACTGCGTATCCCTTAATATGTCCACCATTTAACATAAGATCTGTATCATATAAAATAGGTAATAATTCTTTTTGCTGATATAGAGGTTCGATTAATTGCTTCTTTGGATCATCAATTAGAACCATGACATGAGGAATTTCAATATTAGCTCCTTCACGAATTTTTAATCTAGGTGGAATACGTGATTGAATAGTTCCCTCTGTAGCTCGAATGAGTGAAGAACCAGGTGTAAAATCGTAGGCTTCTAAGTCAATGACTCCAACTAATCCTAAACGGATACCAGATTTTGTTTCTCTTTCAACTAATACAAAGCCATCTTGAATTGTTTCTTCTAATATATGTTCTTCGATATATTGTTTCATAGTGTTATGAACATTTTGAATACGATTTTCATCTTTTCCTAAATAAACTTCGGGAAATATTAAATTCAATGTTGAAGATGCATCTTCAACGATATTTTCAACTTCTTTCCAATAATCTAACTGACTTGTATACTGATCACAAGCAACAACAGACCATTGATACATATTTGTGCCTTTTTTTGGTAAAAGAATATTTGTAGATTTAAAACATGCTTTCATTTTTTACTCTCCTTATTTTTTACCATTCTAAATGTTTATGAATAAAAAAGCAACTTATTGTATAAAAAATATAAAACATAAACTAAAACTTGATTTTTAACACGGGGGGGGGGGTATACTGATTATAGTGATTTAATATTTTCTTATATGAGCTCAAAAGTATAATTTTAAAGAACTAATTTTTTAAACACGTTTAATAATTATGGGACAAAATGAAAAGTAATGAAAGGAAAACGATTATGGGAAAAAGAATGAAAAAGATTATTTCATTTCTATTATCTTCTTCTATGGTAATAGGTATTTTATGCAGTAATGTACTTACAAGTTATGCAGTATCTGCAGAAAATGAGTTAGGTGGTTTAATAAGAACTGTGACAGTTGAGGATAATGATTATTCAGATACTAATCTTATTACTAATCCGGGATTTGAAGATGGTATGACAGGCTGGTATTCTAAGGGTGATGCTACTGTAACTAATTATGAAGGATGTGCTTTAACAGGCGATTATTGTGGATTGATTCCTGTTGAAACGCAAGATTCTGTTTTATATCAAAAATTAACTTTAAAAGCTAATACGAATTATAAAGCTACTGCTAAGATTTCTATTGGACAAGCAGGAGCATTTGTATATTTTAATGTTAAAACAAATTGGCTTTCAACTACTGTTAATGAAGGAAAGACAGTATATTGTAATACGCCATGGGTATATCAGGATGTTGAATTTGAGTTTAATACTGGTGATTATACAGATGTTGAATTATGTGTAATGAAATATATCGAGGATACTACAAGTGTAACTTTTGCTAGTCAAATATATGTTGATGATGTGACTTTATATGAGGCTTCTTCATCAACAACTGAAGTTGTTGATGATACAGATTATGAACTTGTATGGGCTGATGATTTTAACCAGGATTCTTTAGATTTAAATAGCTGGGGATATGAACTTGGTTGTATTAGAGGTGTTGAACAGCAGCATTATGTAAATGATAAAGAGAATGTTTATTTAGAGGATGGTAAGTTGGTTTTAAAAGCTACTGATAGAAATGAAGAAGATCAATATACGAATCCTAGAGGAAGTAGAACAGTTATTTATAATTCTGGTAGCGTAAGAACTCAAGGTAAACAAGAATTCTTATATGGAAGAATTGAAATGAAAGCTAAATTACCTATGGGGCAAGGTGTTTTTCCTGCATTTTGGACATTAGGAGCAGATTTTACATTAGATGGTGATGTAGCATCTAATCAAGGATATGGATGGGCTAGATGTGGTGAAATTGATATTATGGAATTAATTGGTGGTAGTGGAGAAAGTAATTATTATAATAGAACTGTTTGGCATACTGCACATACAGATGATGGAAGTAATTATGTGAAGCTTGCTGGTGTTTCTACTACTATTGATGAAGCTTTCTATAATGATTATCATATATTTGGAATTAATTGGTCAGAAAATAAAATTGAATGGTATGTAGATAATGTTGTCGTTTATTCTGTTGATTATAGTAATAATGAAATTGCTAAGAATGCATTAAATAGACCACAATATATTCAATTGAACTTAGCTATGGGTGGAAATTGGCCTGGTGATGTTGCTACTGATTTGGCAGGTACTGAATTTGATATTGATTATGTATATTATGCTCAAAATACTGAACAAAAAGCTCAAGCTGCAGCTTATTATGCAGATGCTCCAACTATTAGTGGTGCTCAGGATTTAACTATTGCTCAAGGAGATACAGAATCAATTATGGCTAATATCAGTGTTACTGATGGATATTATGTAGATTTTTCAATTGACAATGGACCTATGTTTAAGACTTATAGTGATACAGATGATAAATGCACTTCAGTTGATTTGTTATGTACTGGTTTAGATGATTTAGAATCACTAGCAAATCTTCCAGTTGGAACATATAATTTATATTATTCGGCTTTACCAAATGATGTCCAATTTGATAGCAATGGAGTTCCATTAGGTACAGAAAATTATAAAATTGCACGTAAAGCTGTTACCTTAACAATTGTGGATGAAATCCCAACAGTTCCTGATGATGATAATACAAATGATGATAATACAAATAATGACAATATTGATGTTACACCAAGTGTAGATACAAATAAAGGAACACATATAAATACAAGTACAGATACTAATCAAAGTACAACTGCTGATACTGTAAAAACAGGAGATAACTCTTCAATGGCTGCTTATATAACTATGACAATATTAAGTGTTTCAGTAATTGGATTATTTGTAAAAGCAAGGAAAAAAGAGAGTTAATATGATTCAAAACTAGAGTTAAAAACTCTAGTTTTTTGTTGCTTATTGATAAGATTTGTATATAATGGGAAATACGGGAAAGGATGTTAGTTATGAGTGAGTGGAAAGAGATAAGCTTGTGTGATATAGATGGTATACGTATTGGTCATGCTCAAGATGAAAATCATGCAACGGGATGCTCTGTTGTTATTTGTGAGAAGAAAGCTATATGTGGTGTTGATGTAAGAGGTGGAGGTCCTGCTTCTAGAGAAACTGAACTTTTAAATCCATTAGCAAGCAATGATGGAATACATGGATTGTTTTTAAGTGGCGGGAGTGCCTATGGCTTAGATTGTGCTTCTGGTATTATGCAATATTTAGAAGAAAGAGGTATCGGTCTAAAGGTTGGGAAAGCTTTGGTTCCTATCGTTGTTGGGTCTTGTATTTTTGATTTAAATTGTGTTGATGGAAGTGTTCGCCCTGGCAGGGAAATGGGATATCGAGCTTGTTTGGACAGTGAAAAGAATATTGAAAGAAATGGTAATGTTGGAGCAGGAATGGGTGCTACGGTTGGTAAAATATGTGGTGATTCAAGGGCCATGAAGTCAGGACTAGGATGTTATAGTGTTCAATTTGGTAAACTTCAAGTTGGTGCTATGGTTGTTGTAAATGCGATTGGTGATGTTTTTGAGTTGGATTCTCATAAGCAGCTAGCAGGTTTATTGAATATGAAACATGATCATATGATAAACAGCGAGAAAGAAGCAGTTAAGTTATTACAGCTGGTTAATAAGTTTTCTTTGAATACAACTATAGGAGCAGTAATTACGAATGCTCATTTAAATAAAGCAGAAATAAATAAAGTGGCTGCTATGGGTAGTAATGGTATTGTAAGAGTGATAAGGCCTGTTAATACTTCTATGGATGGAGATTCTGTATATGCACTTTCTGTAGGAAAAGTGAAATCGAGTGCTGATGTTGTTGGAACTTTGGCTTCATATGTAGTGGGAAAAGCTATTAATAAAGCAGTATTAGAGGCTCATGGAAAATATGGCTATAAGTGCGCTAAGGATTTCTTATAATTTATTTTTTTAATAATAAAGAATTATTAAAAAAAGACTTGAATATTTATCTTGTTTCTACTATACTAGAAAGGAAAGGGATGAGAACTATGGAAACTATGCAAGATATAATAAAACAAGTTTTGTTGATGGTTTCTTATTCTTATTTTTCATATTTTTATTATTAAACATATCATTAAGATATGTTTTTTTATAGGAGGTAAGTATGAAAGCATATTTGATTTTAGAAGATGGACATGTTTTTGAAGGTGAACAATTTGGTGCTGTAAATGAAGTTATAAGTGAGTTTGTTTTTAATACATCTATGACTGGATATTTAGAAGTATTGACTGATCCTTCTTATGCAGGACAGAGTGTTGTTATGACTTATCCATTGATTGGTAATTATGGAGTTTGTTTGGATGATAGGGAGTCTAGAAAGCCTTTTGTTTCAGGGGTTGTTGTTAATGAATTGGCTAGGTTAGGAAGTAATTTTAGAAAGAATATAGATTTAGAAGAATATTTGATTGAAAATGGTATTCCAGGAATTCAAGGAATTGATACAAGATATTTGACTAAGATTATTAGAAATCAAGGATGTATGAATGGAATGATTACTACTCATCAATATGAAGTGAATGATGTTATTGAAAGAATCAAGGCTTTTAAAGTAACAGGTGTAGTAGAAGCAACGACTTGTGAACATGTTTATACTATAGGAGATGGCAATATAAAAGTTGCTTTATATGATTTTGGAGCAAAGAATAATATAGCAAAGGAATTGGTTAAAAGAGGATGTCAAGTTACAGTATATCCTGCTCATACTTCAGCTAGTACGATATTAGAGAATCATTATGATGGTATTATGTTATCTAATGGACCTGGAGATCCTAGTGAATGCATAGATATTATACATGAATTAAAGATTTTAGCTAAAAGTCAAATACCAATATTTGCGATATGTTTAGGGCATCAGTTAATGGCATTAGCTCATGGCTTTTCAACAGAGAAGATGAAATATGGACATCATGGTGCTAATCATCCAGTTAAAGATTTAAAAACAAATAGAGTCTATATATCTACTCAGAATCATAATTATGTTATTAAAGAAGATAGTATTGATGAAACTATCGCAAGAGTATGGTTTAAGAATGTCAATGATAGAACAATTGAAGGAATAGAATATATTAATGAAAATATTAAGACTGTACAGTTTCATCCTGAAGCTTGCGCTGGACCATTAGATACAGGATATTTATTTGATGAGTTTATAGATATGATGGGAGGTAATAACAATGGCTAAAGATTTGAGTATAAAAAAAGTATTGGTTATTGGTTCTGGACCAATCATCATAGGACAAGCTGCTGAATTTGATTATGCTGGAACTCAAGCTTGTCGTGCGTTAAAAGAGGAAGATGTAGAAGTTGTATTGATTAATTCTAATCCTGCAACTATTATGACAGATAAAGATATTGCAGATAAGGTATATATTGAACCGTTAACAGTACCTGTTGTTAAGCATCTTATTGAAGAAGAAAAACCTGATAGTATATTACCTACATTAGGTGGACAGAATGCTTTGAATATTGCGATGGCATTAGCAGATGAAGGGTTTTTAGAATCACATAATGTAAGAACTATAGGAACTTCTACTGACACGATTAAGTTAGCAGAAGATCGTTTGGAGTTTAAGACATTAATGGAGAAGATCGGTGAACCTTGTGCTGCATCTATAGTTGTAACTCATGCAGATGATGCATTAGAATTTGCAGAAAAAATAGGCTACCCAGTTGTTGTTAGACCTGCTTATACTTTAGGAGGAACAGGTGGAGGTATTGCACATAATGCAACAGAATTGCATGATATTTGTTCTAATGGTTTACGTTTATCAAGAGTTTCTCAATGTTTAATCGAAAGATGTATTGCTGGCTGGAAAGAAATTGAATATGAAGTTATGCGTGATAGCCATGGTAACTGTATTACAGTTTGTAATATGGAAAATTTAGATCCTGTCGGAGTTCATACAGGAGATAGTATTGTTGTTGCTCCTAGTCAAACTTTAGCAGATAAGGAATATCAAATGTTGAGAAGTTCAGCATTGAATATTATCACTGCATTGCATATTGAAGGTGGATGTAATGTACAATTTGCATTAAATCCAGACAGTTTTGAATACTGCGTTATAGAAGTAAACCCTAGAGTTTCACGTTCTTCTGCATTGGCTTCAAAAGCAACAGGATATCCAATCGCAAAATTAGCTGCTAAGATTGCACTAGGATACACTTTAGATGAAATTGTAAATGTTGTTACTGGTAAAACATATGCATCTTATGAACCAACATTAGACTATATTGTATGTAAAATACCAAAATGGCCTTTTGATAAATTTGTTGGAGCAAGTAGACAGTTAGGAACACAGATGAAAGCTACTGGAGAAGTTATGAGTATTTGTAATAATTTTGAAGGAGTTTTAATGAAAGCTATTCGTTCTTTGGAACAGAATATTTATGATTTACATATCAAAGAAGTTGATAATTTGTCTTTTGAAGATTTAATGTTAAAATTACAAGATGTAGATGATCATAGATTATTTGTGATTGCTGAAAGTTTAAGAAAAGGTATTAAACCAGAAGTTATTCATCATATTACAAAGATTGATAGATGGTTTATTGATAAAATTCAGCATCTAGTTGAAATGGAAGAAAGATTAAAATCAGAAGAATTGACTGTTGATCTACTAAAACAAGCTAAAAGATTAGAATTTCCAGATAGAGTTATTGCAGAATATAGAAATACAACTGAAAAAGAAATTCATTCAATCAGAAAAGCCAATAAGATTGAAGCAGTATATAAAATGGTTGATACATGTGCAGCAGAGTTTGATGCAACTACACCATACTATTATTCAGTTCATGGAGGATATAATGAAGCTAATCCTCAAGATGAAAAAAAGAAAATTATGGTATTAGGTTCCGGACCAATACGTATTGGTCAAGGTATAGAGTTTGATTATTGTTCAGTACATTGCGTATGGGCTTTAAAAGAAGCAGGTTATGATACGATTATTGTCAATAACAACCCAGAAACTGTTTCTACTGATTTTGATATTGCAGATAGATTATATTTTGAACCATTAACGCCTGAAGATGTTGAAAGTATTGTAGATATTGAAAAACCAGATGGAGCAATTGTTCAATTTGGTGGACAAACTGCAATTAAATTAACAAAATCATTAATGGAAATGGGAGTTAGGATTTTGGGAACATCTGCGGATGATGTAGATGCAGCTGAGGATAGAGAAAGATTTGATGAAATCTTAGAAAAATGTCATATTGATAGACCTAAAGGAGATACTGTTTTTACAACCGAAGAAGCATTAAAAACAGCAAATAGATTAGGATATCCAGTTTTAGTTAGACCTTCTTATGTATTAGGTGGAGCTGGTATGGAAATTGCTTTAAATGATGGTGATATCAAAAAGTTCATGAAAATCATTAATAGACAGTATCAAGAACATCCAATCTTAGTAGATAAATATTTATCTGGTAAAGAAGTAGAAGTAGATGCTATCTGTGATGAAAATGGAATTTTAATTCCTGGTATTATGGAACACGTTGAAAGAGCAGGAGTTCATAGTGGTGATAGTATATCTGTTTATCCACCACAAAAAATAAAACCTAAGATTAAAGAAATTATTGTAGATTATACTGAAAGATTAGCAAAAGCATTACATGTCATAGGTCTTATTAATATACAATTTATTGTATATGAAGATAAAGTTTATGTTATTGAAGT
>CAZWZD010000043.1:0-8707 GCA_964638235.1 uncultured Erysipelotrichales bacterium | reverse complement strand
AGTTTATTTTTAATAAAGAACTTGATTTGAAAGATTATGATGAAATGAATTTGATTGTTAATGATGGTAATAGTAATATGAAGAGTATTAGTTTGATTGATTATCAAACTGAATATGGAAATACTGGATTGTATCTTCGTAAAGCGATAGAAGATAACATGCATCTTTATATACCTTATGAAAATAATCAATTAGTTACTAATAAAATAATATATGAACCAAAGGGAAGAGGTTCAGATAGTGTGTATAATGGTTGTTTTAAGCAGGGAGCAGTTGTTTTGCAGCTGTTTGATTCTTCGTATAATCAGTTGATATATACAAGTTTTGATTTGGGGAATATGAAAGAAATAATTTTAGGTAGTGATTTAAATATTAATGAGGATATTTATATAAAGTTAGGGATTGATTTTGAAAATAATGATGGTGGAAGTTATTATGGAATAATTGATTCTAGTGGAGCTGGTGGAAAAGTGACTTCTTCGTTTGTGATAGAGGATCAACAGGCTGACTTTGATATATTTTTTTAGATTATTGATATGATAGATGAAATGAAAAGTGGTTAGATTACTAACCCTTTTTCATTTTATGATGTATAGGAGTATGAAGTATCATGAACTTGCATTATTGTTGACTGATGTAGAATATTGTAATATAATTGTTCAAAATAGAACTATTAAAAGGAGGAAAATATGGCTGATATATTGAAATTATTGTATAGATTGAAAAAATTATATGCACAGTTATGTAGAGAAACTATGGATATGTATGATTTAACGAGAAGTGAGCTAGATATTTTACTGTTTTTATATAATCATCCTGAATACGATAAGGCTAAAGATTTAGTAATTCATAGAGGTATTACAAAATCTCATGTATCTAGTGGAATAGACAGACTTGTTGAAAAGGGATTAATTAAAAGTGTTCAAGATGTTCATGATAGAAGAGTTTTTCACTTGATTTTAATGGAAGATAGTAAAAAAATAATAGAAGATGGATTGAGGATTAGGGATAAATTTAATGAGATATTGTTCAGTAATATTAGTGAAGAGGAAAAAGAGTTGTTCAAGAAGATTATTGATCAAATTTATGAGAATTGCGAGGTGAATGTTTAATGTTTAGTTATTTAATATATATTATTGCTGGATTAGGAGCTGGAATTGGTACAGGATTGGCTGGATTGTCAGCAGCAGCAGTTATTTCACCAATGCTGATTACTTTTCTAGGATTTAATGCTTATGAAGCAGTTGGTATTTCTCTTGCGAGTGATGTGTTAGCTTCTGCTTTGTCTGCATATACATATGGCAAGAATAAAAACTTGGATATTAAAAATGGTCTAGTAATGTTAATGAGTGTTTTATTTTTTACTCTTATTGGCAGTTATATTGCTTCGTTAGTACCACAGCAGACAATGGGAAATTTTTCTGTTTTTATGACTTTTATTTTAGGTATTAAATTTATTGTTAAACCAGTTATGACAACAAAGGAAGTAAGAGAGAAAAAAACGCAGAGGGAAAAGAATATTCAATCGGTATTGTGTGGGTGTGTGATTGGTTTTATTTGTGGTTTTGTTGGAGCCGGTGGTGGGATGATGATGCTTCTTATTTTAACATCGGTGTTACAATATGAATTGAAAACTGCTGTTGGTACAAGTGTGTTTATCATGGCTTTTACTGCTTTTACAGGGGCTTTTTCGCATTTTGTGATAGGTGGTGTTCCTAATTTGGAGGCCTTGATTGTTTGCGTATTAGCAACTTTGGTAGGTGCTCAAATAGCTGCTTTATTTGCGAATAAGAGCGATGCAAAAACTTTGAATAGAGCAACTGGCGTTGTTTTAACAATTTTAGGCGCTGCTATGATTATAATGAAGTTTTTAGGTTAGGAAAACGCTATCAAATTTCTTTCTATTTATGAAAAAAATAAATAAATATTAGTTTTATTAATTATAATAAAATTATTGAGGAGGAAGAATATGAGAAGATTATTATCTTTAGACATTAAGTATTCATTAACACAAGTATTATATTTTGGCTCTTTTTGTGCTTTAATGGGTTATGCGTCTGTTTATCTATTAGATCAGGGTGTATCTAATTCACTTATTGGATTTGTTTTAGCTTTAACAAGTATAATTTCTGTATTTACTCAACCTGCAATAGCAAGTTATGCTGATAAGAGTCAGAAGGTTGATTTAAGAACAATAATTATTATTTTTATGATTGCAGCTATAGCATTGTCTGTTTTACTTTATTTCTTTAAGGGTGCAACAATTTTATTATTATGCTTATTTGTTGGTATTGTTACTTGTATGACTACTATACAGCCTTTATTTAATTCTCTAGCTTTTATATTTGAAAAATATGGTATTGAAATTAATTATGGTGTTAGTAGAGGGTTAGGTAGTGCTTCTTATGCAATTATATCAATTATATTAGGATATTTGGTTGAGGATTTTGGTACAAGTATCATTCCATTGGTTTATATTGCATTAAATATTTTATTAACTATTATTGTTTATACTTATGTTATACCAAAGAGTGAAATGTCAAATGTTGTAGAACAAAAGAAAGAAGAAGAAAGTGAACAAAAACAGTTATCTCTTATTGATTTTTGTAAGATATATAAAAAGTTTATGTTTTTTGTTGTTGGTGTAGTTGTTGTTTTCTTTACTCATACAATTATTAACAATTTCTTTATTCAGATAATAACACCAATTGGTGGAACTGAAAGTCAGATGGGTACGGCTGTTTTTATTGCAGCAATATTAGAATTACCTGCTATGAGTGCTTTCAATGCGATGAAACAGAAAGTGAATTGTGCAAAATTATTAAAGATAGCAGCTATTATGTTTGCAGTAAAACATACAATTACATGCTTTGCTGTTAATGTTACATGGATTTATATTGCTCAAGTATGTCAAATGTTTGCTTATGCTATTTTTATACCTGCGAGTGTTTATTATGTTAATGAGATTATTAGAAAAGAAGATTCTATCAAAGGACAATCTTTGGTAACAACTGGGATAACTGCAAGTGGTATTTTAGCAAATCTAGCTGGTGGTGTACTGCTTGATTTGATTGGAGTGCATAATGTATTATTATTGGGAGTTGTTTTCTCTATTGTTGGGGCAATTATTGTTATGTTTTCAGTAGAAAATGCATAATATGTAATGCTGGTCTATGGACCAGCTTTTTTAATAAGTATATTTCAATTCTTCATCAAATTCAGCCCAATCAAAATAAACGAACTGAAATAAATAGTGCTTATTGTTTTTTGGATCACTGATTACAAAGTGATCTCTACCTACCTGTTCAATAGTTCCTTTATAAGCACGATCACGCCAATCATTGCTTCCAGTATACGTGAAATAAAATGTTCCTAATTTTCCAATATTTAAACGTAAAATATTTTCAATATAACTTTGTTCTACTATTGGAGTAGTAGTTATGTTTTGAGAACCCTCTAAAATATTATTGTTTGTATCCATTGTTTCTCTCCTTTATAAATCACAATTTAAATTAGATCCAGGTGCATAGAAGCAATGATTTTTATATCGTCCAGACAATGAACCATAGAATGTAGCAGGACAGTTTGTATTGCTGCCAGGGTTTTTAAACCACAGAGCATTTGTTGCTGGCTCGTTTCGATATCCGTTGATGTTTTTTAGGGCAAGTTCTTTTTCTTTGGCATTAACTGGAGAATTGAATAATGGTTGTCCTACACCAGCAAATGCATTTTTTTGATATACAACTTCTGAAATATTACGAGTGTTTTTAAATACATCGCAGTTTGCTACTACACGATTGACAACAACATTGCCTACAAGCAGCATTCCTTCTTCTCCTTCTCCTAAAGCTTCTGCTTTCATGATTTTAGCAAGAAGATTTACATCATTGTCAGAATATTGAATTCTTGGACTCAAATCAATCACCTCTATACAGTATATGAAGAAATGAATAAAAATTGATATGGAGTTTGTAAAAATATTGATTTAATATTTTTAGTATTATTAGATTTTATATATAATTATGATTTTCCTAAAAATATTATTGAACGATTTGTCCAAAAACTGAGATTTTTTTATTGTGTTATAATAGGGCTATGGAACTATCGTAAATGGTAGGTGGTTGTTTCATCCTCTAGTTGTTTAGAGGGTGGCAGTACCCTCTAAACAGTAATCTCGTAACGAGAAATAAATACTGTCTAAGGAGGGCTGAAATGGTAACGTTTGAAATTTTAATTCAATTTGTATTCATGCTTATTGCATTTACTAAGTTGATATTATATATCATCGATTTTTGCCAAAAAAATAATCACCCTTATAGTACCATTGGGTGATTAATGAATACCAATGGAACAACCACTTACTGGTAGTTCCTTTCCTCGTTTATATTATATGTTATGTTGATGAAAAAATCAATAAAAATTGAGAAATGTCTATAACATATATTAGCAATTATTTAATCCTATAAAAACTATAAATAATTAAGGAAATAAAAATTAATGAGAATTTATTTGATAAATACAACATATTTTTTTAAAACCAATAAAAATGCAAGATTGCTATGTTTTTTTTTATAAAAATGTGTTAGAATAAATACATAGGTAAGCGATTTCATATTTATGTTTAGGAGGAAAAAAATTATGAGTAAAGAAATTGTAGGAATGATTTTAGCTGGGGGGCGTGGATCTCGTTTATACGCATTAACAGCTAAAGTTGCTAAACCAGTAGTTCCTTTTGGTGGAAAATATCGTATCATTGATTTCCCACTTAGCAACTGCGCAAATTCAGGTGTTGATGTTGTAGGATTACCAACTCAATACGAATCAGTACTTTTAGGACAATATGTAGGTTCTGGTACTAAATGGGGTCTAGATGGAGATCAATCTAAGGCTGTAAACTTACCAGCTCGTGAAAGAGGAGATGGTGTAGGTTTCACATCATATGCAGGTACAGCTGATGCTATTTATCAAAATATAGATTTCTTAGATCAATATGATCCAAAATATATTGTTATATTATCAGGTGACCATATTTATAAAATGGATTATAGCGAAATGTTGGCAGAACATAAGGCTAATAAAGCTGACTTGACTGTAGCTGTATTAAATGTAACTATGGAAGAAGCTAAACGTTTTGGTATTATGAATGTTGAAGAAGATGGTAAAACTATTTATGAATTCGAAGAAAAGCCTGCTCAACCTAAATCTACTTTAGCATCTATGGGTATTTATATTTTCACATATAAGGAATTAAAGAAATATCTAGTAGCTGATGCTAAGGAGAAAGATAGTAAACATGACTTTGGTATGGATATTATTCCTGCTATGTTGAATGATGGTAAGAAGTTGATGGCTTGGAGATTCGATGGATATTGGAAAGATGTAGGTACTGTTGAAAGCTTATGGCAAGCTAATATGGATTTATTAAATGATACTGACTTGGATTTATATAATGAAAAGAAAGATTGGAAAATTTATACAGAAGATACATTGGGAACTCCACAACAAATTGGAGCAAATGCTAAGATTAGTAATTCAATGATTACTCAAGGATGTATCGTTGATGGTGAAGTTTCTGGTTCAGTTATTTTCTCTAATGTTAAGATTGGAAAAGGTGCAAAAGTTATAGATTCAGTATTAATGCCTGGTGTATTGGTTGAAGAAGGTGCTGAGATTTATAAAGCAATCATTGATGAAAATTATACTGTAAAAATGAATGAAGTTATTAATAAAGAAGCAAAAGAAGTTGCTTTAATAAGTGAAAACGGGTAGGGGGATTATTGAAAATGGCAAAAGTAATTGGTATTGTAAATTTACATGAAGACGTAAATTATGCAGAGTTGACTGAAAGAAGACCAGCTGCTTCAGTAAGCTTCTTAGGTCGTTATGCAATTGTGGACTTTGTTTTATCAAATTTATCAAATTCTGGAATTGATAAAGTAGGTGTGTTAGTTCAAAACAAACCTAGATCTATTATTAAACATTTAGGTGGAGGAACTAGCTGGAATTTAAATCAAAAACGTGGTGGACTTTCAATTCTTTATAATGAAAAGTATGCAGGTACTGCAAAATATAACCATGATTTAAATAACTTAGTAGAGAATATTGCTTTCTTGAAAGCTTCTAAAGCTGATATTGCAGTTATTGCTCCATCTCATATTATTAATACTTTAAATTATGCTGATGTAGTAGAAGCACATGAAAAATCTGGTGCTGAAATTACTATGGTTTATAGCAAGATTAATAATGCTAAAGAAGCATTTATTGGTAATGATGTTCTTAAAGTTAAAGATGGTAAGGTAGAAGGTATTGATATTAATAGAGGAACTGCTAAGAATCGTGATGTTTCTTTGGATACTTATGTTATTAATGTTTCTACTTTAGAAGAAATTATGAAAAATGCTAAAAAGGTTTCAGCATTCTTCTCATTAAAAGATATGTTAAAATATTTATTAGATGAAAAAGTAATCTATGCATATCAATATAAAGGATATGTAAGAAATATTGATTCTCTTAAATCTTATTTTACTACATCTATTGAATTAATTGATGTTGTTAATAATTCTCAGGTATTTAAGAGCAATTGGCCTATTTATACGAATACTAATGATACACCACCAACTAAATATATGAAGAATTCTTCAGTTGTTTCTTCTTTTGTAGCAAATGGAGCTGTTGTTGATGGTACTGTTGAAAATAGTATTATTGGTAGAGAAGTTAAGGTTGGTAAAGGTGCAGTTGTTAAAAACAGTATTATTTTAACTGGTTCTGTTATTGAAGCTGGGGCTGTTTTGGAAAACGTTATTGTTGATAAAAACGCTACTGTTACTAAGAAAAATGAGCTTAAAGGAAGCCCTGACAAACCTTTATTAATTAAAGAAGGAGATAGAGTATAATGAAAATAATGTTTGCAACTAGTGAAGCTACTCCTTATATCAAATCTGGTGGGCTTGCAGATGTTTTGGGTTCTTTACCTAAAGCATTAGCTCAAAAGGGAAATGAATGTATTGTAGTTTTACCTAAATATGCAGATATGAAATTAGCTGATACAATTGAATTTGTTACTAATTTTGATATCTGGGTTGGATGGAGAAAATGCTATTGTGGTGTTTTCAAGAGTGAATATGATGGTGTAACTTTCTATTTTATTGATAATGAACAATATTTTGGAAGACCTGGTTTATATGGTTATGATGATGATAATGAAAGATTTGCATATTTTGATTTTGCTGTTCTTGAGTTGATTTCTCATTTAGATGAAAAACCAGATATCTTATCTTTACATGATTGGCAGACTGCTATGATAGCTACTTTATATAAAGAAAGATATGCATATTATGAATATTATCAAGGTATTAAAATAACTTTCACAATTCATAATATAGCTTATCAAGGAAAGTGTGATCCTGCATTATTAAGCGATCATTTTGGATTAGATAATTACTTATATTATAATGGTAATTGCAGACATGATGGATGCTTTAATATGATGAAAGCTGCTATTTTATATAGTGATGCTATTACTACAGTTTCTCCAACTTATGCTCAGGAAATTTTAACTGATAGCTATGGTGAAGGTTTACAGAGTATTCTTCAAATGAGAAGACATGATTTATATGGAATTTTAAATGGTGTTGATTATGATACTATTAATCCTGAAACTGATCCTGAAATTGTTGAGAATTTCTCTAAAGAAACTGTTGGTGAAAAGAAAGTTATTAATAAAACTAAATTGCAGGAAGAATGTGGTTTACCTGTAAATCCAGATGTTCCTTTAATTGGTATTGTTACTAGATTAACTTGGCAGAAAGGTTTAGATTTAATTCTTAATAGATTAGAAGAGTTAATGACACGTGATGTGCAATTAGTAATTTTAGGTTCTGGAGATACTAAGTATGAAGAACCATTAAAGAGTATTGCTGCATATCATGGAGATAAGATTTCATTGAATTTGAAATATGATTTCGGTTTATCTTGTAGAATTTATGCAGGATGTGATATGTTCTTAATGCCATCATTATTTGAACCATGTGGATTATCACAAATGATGTCATTGCGTTATGGAACTATCCCTATTGTAAGAGAAACTGGTGGATTAAAAGATAGTGTTGAAGCATACAATGAGTATGAAAATACTGGTACTGGATTTAGCTTTACAAACTACAATGCTCATGAAATGATGGATATTATTGATTATGCATTAAATGTTTATAAAGACAAAGAAGCATGGGCTGGATTAATTCAAAGAGCTATGGATGCTGAGCTTGATTGGGATAAGAGTGCTGATGCTTATTTGAAAGTATTTAATTCATTATTAGATTAATGTTGAGAGGTATTTGAAAAAAATACCTCTTTTCTTAAATAAAAGGGGTAAATTATGAAAAGTTTGGAACGTTTTATTAAAGCACAAGATTTTTCTTACACAAATGCTTTGAATGAAATAAAGAATGGTCATAAGCGATCACATTGGATATGGTATATTTTTCCTCAAATATCTGGATTGGGAAGAAGCTATCAATCACAGCAATATGGTATTCAGGGAATTGAAGAAGCAAAAGCATATTTAAATGAACCAATTTTAAGAAAGCATTTATTAGAAATATCCAATGCTCTTTTAGAATTGGAAAGTAATGATCCTGTTGAAGTTATGGGAAGTTATATAGATGCTAAAAAGCTAAAATCATCAATGACTTTATTTTTAGAAGCTGAT
>CAZWZD010000042.1:0-8737 GCA_964638235.1 uncultured Erysipelotrichales bacterium | reverse complement strand
AGATCATCAGGAACAACAGAGTTGAAAATCTTGAGAAAAATCAAAACGATCCAAATTTGATATAGAAATTGAAAACTTGTAAAATGATAGAATAGAATTCAATAATTTGCTTTCATCTGAATTTAATATTATTCAAAAAACAATAAATAACAAAATGAAATATAATGAAATTAAAAATACAAACTATCAAAAAAACATTGAAATTAATCTATTGGACGAAGAGTCCAATGACGAACGAAGAAATATATTCTATAATATTTATAGATATATTTCTTTTTTTCATAAATATTCATCCTATTTTCATAAATTTTAAATTTTTTTTAAAGAAAAAAAGAAAAATGCTTCAAAAAAAAGAATATATATAAGGAGGAATTATTTATGAATAGAAAAATCTACAGAATACCTTTATTTACAGACCGTTTTCAAAAATATGTCTATAACATAGACAGGGAAGGAGGTAAAAGATATGCCATATTCATTATAGAACAGGTCACTGGTATAAAGGTAGAATCCATCGTAAGACTTGATAGGGTTTTAGACAGCCTATCTGAAGATTTCAAAGCATCCTATGCTGATAACTTGTTTGAAGTCAATGAGAAATATATCGTTAATATAGAAATACAATATAAATGGTTGAATGCCTTAAAACTTACAGAAAAGATCTATGACTATATGAATCATATCCTAATAGCCTTAACTGATATTGAAAAGCAAAAGGATAGAAAGTATAAAGTCATCCAGATAGTATTCTTTAATGGAAATGTGAGTCAGGATGAGGAATTTATTAAGCACCACTTATTCAAGGCAAAGAATGGAAATACCAGAATCAGATCCAAAGCGGACAGCTACATATTGCAATTCAATAAGCTGTCAAAGCTATATAAAGAACACTGCTTTGAGGGAATGAGTGAATTAGAAAGATTGTGTTATTATATGAAATACAGATACAACAAGAAGAAACAAAAACAGATAAAAGTTATAAGCAAGGAGAAACAGATTATGTATATGGAGGAAGCATACAGAGCATTTAGAAGAGATCCGCTAACTTTTATAGGTATAACAAGAGAGCAAAAGGAAAGAGAGGAATTTGAAGAGGAATGCATTGAAAAAGGCATGAAGAAAGGAATAAAGCAAGGCATTAAACAAGGTATTGAACAAGGCATTGAACAAGGTGTTGAGGGAATAGTCATGAATATGATGAATATGGGATGTTCTATTGAAGAAATATGTAAATTTACTAATTTATCTAAAGAGAGAGTTATGAAGTTAAAAAGTCCATTAAAATAAATAATTAGTAATAAGAATAATGCACTTAAAAAGACAATATAAACCAGTAAAATACTGACAATATTGTCTTTTTTGCATAATTGGATCATGAAACAAAGAGTATAACTCTTTTAAAGTAAAAATTACTTTATATTAGTATTTATTTATCGTAAGATAATGCTTTTTCTCCTTGCTCTCCAGAAGAAATTCTAACAACATTTTTTACATCATAAATAAAGATTTTTCCATCACCCATGTTACCGGTATATAGAACTTTTCTAGCTGCATCAACAACTGTTTGAACAGGGACTGTAGAAACTACTATTTCTGCTTTTAATTTTGGTAGAAGATCCATATCAACTTTAGCACCACGATAATATGAAACATGTCCTTTTTGTATACCACAACCTAGAACTTTAGTAACTGTCATACCTGTAATACCAATTTCATTCATAGCAGTTTTTAAAGCATCTAAACGTTCAGGTTTAGCAATTACAACAACTTTAGAAATATGAGAACCTTCAACCTTCTCAACAGGAATTGCTTCATCTAAAGTTACAGATGGAATTGTATCTACTTCCATTGTTGAATAAGCAATAGACTCTGTATCAAAAGTAAATCCTGCATAGGCACTTTCCAAACCATGCTCAAGTTTATCCAATCCTTCAATTTCTTCTTGCACTGTTACACGCAAACCAACTGTCTTTTTAATAATGACAAATGTTAGAGTCATAGTAATTGCAGTCCATACACCAATTGCTAGTAAACCAGTGATTTGAGTAATCAATAAATCAGCTCCACCACCATAGAATAATCCTTGAACTTCTGGCATTGTATCAGTGCCACAAGCAAACAATCCAACACAGATTGTACCTAAAATACCATTTCCCATATGAACAGCAACAGCACCTACTGGATCATCTATTTTTAATTTATAATCTAATAGCCATACAAAGAAAACGACAGTAAATCCTGCTAGAATACCAATAATTGCAGCACCCATAACATTTACAGCATCACATCCAGCAGTAATAGCAACTAATCCTGCTAAAGAACCATTTAAAGACATACCTACATCAGGTTTTCCATATTTGATCCAAGTAAAAATCATAACTGTACAAGTTGCTAGTGCTGGAGCAACTGTTGTTGTTGCAAAAATTGTAGCTAACTGCAATCCATTTGTAGCAGCAGCACCATTAAAACCATACCATCCAAACCATAAAATAAAACATCCTAACGCACCAATTGTTAAACTATGTCCTGGAATACCATTTGGCGTTCCATCTTTATTGAATTTTCCAATACGAGGACCTAGTAACTTAGCACCAATCAAAGCAGTTAATCCACCAACATAATGAATAACAGCAGAACCAGCAAAATCATGAAATCCCATTGCTGCTAACCAGCCATCAGGACCCCATACCCAATGTGCTTCGATTGGGTAAACAATTAAGCTGATTACAAAACTATAAATACAGTAAGATAAGAATTTTGTACGTTCTGCCATAGCTCCTGAAACAATAGTTGCAGCAGTTGCACAGAAAACTAAGTTAAATACAAAACTAGACCAATCTGTACTTACAAAATTAAATAATGGACCATTAGCTGGACTAATCCAACCAATGAAACCACCAGCAGCATCGGCACCACATAGGAAACTGTATCCTAAAATCAAAAACGCAACAGCACCTAAACAAAAGTCCATCAAGTTTTTCATAATAATATTTCCTGCATTCTTAGCACGAGTAAATCCTGCTTCAACCATCGCAAATCCAGCTTGCATGAAGAATACAAGAGCAGCACCTATAAGGTACCAGATACCAAATACTTCACTTAAAATTTCTTCCATAAAAATTTCCCCCTATAAATTTATGAAATGCTTATACATTTAGAATGTATATGTGCATTATACCGATAATATGAATTAATGTCAATAAAAAATTATTATTAATAATAAATTTTTATTATATTATACTTTCTTTTAAAGAGAGAAAGGTTATAGTACAGAAATAGTTTTTTATCTCAAAAAATACCAGAAATATGTATAATTTAGTAAATTTTTACATTTTTAAATGAAGAAGATAGCCTTTTTATGTTTAATAGATCTAGTTTGTGAAATTTCTCAGATAAAATATAGTGAATATAAAAATATGATTGATTTTTTAGGAGAAAATTAAGATGACAGAAATGGAAAAAAGTATTATTGGAATGATTTCTTTGGTTGTTCAAAGTAAAGCGATGGATTTTGAAGCGTTGAAGAAAGTAAAAATAGGAGAGTATAATGAGGCTAGACGATTATTAAATGAAGCGAGGAATGCTGATTTACAAGCTCATTAAATTCAAACTAAGCTTATACAAGCAGAAATGTCAAATTGTGATGTTCTTGTTATTTGACCACAAATTGCTCATAAATTGGATTATATTAAACCAATTATTAATCCATACAAAATTCTTTATGTAATTGTTGATCAAGATATATATGGAAAAATGGATGGAGCAACTGTTATGAAGCAAGCTTTAATGGCCTGTAGAAAAGCAGATATGAATAAATAGAAAGGGGAGAAATTATTCATATGTTTAGTAAATTTGAGTCATTTATGACAAAATACTTAACACCATTGTTAATTATTGGTAGTTTCTGTTTGATTCCAAAAGCAGTTCCTAACATGATTGGTGAATCTCATCCTATTTCAGTATAGATTTTAGCTAATCTTGATACAATTTATATTCCTTATAATGTCGGTATGGCATTAATGTCATTATATGTTACAGCAATTATTGCATATCACTTAGCTAACTCTTATAAACAAGATGTAACTGGTCCTATGAGTATGGCTTTAATTACTTTCCTTATTATGACTGTTCAATATACAGAAGATGGTGGAATTGATAAAACTTTCTTTGAACTAAAAGGATTACTTGTTGCAATGTTCGCATCAATTCTTGTATGGTATCCATTGTTCAAATTATATGAAAAACGTTATGGTAAAAAAGAAGATACAAGTACAAACGCATAAATAAAATCATTTTTAAATGAAAAGAAAATAGATGCATTATTAATAAAAAGCAAAACGATGAAAAGCTTGATGTTGATATTTATTTATTAGATTATGAAGAAATTGATATTATGAAAAAAGCTGTTGCTATAACAGATGAAATTTATTAGAAAGTTATTCAAAATATTAAAGTAGGAATGAATATGAAATCAGTGCATTATTATTCTATAGTTTCAGGAGCACAATAGATGTTTTTTGATACAATTGTTGCTACTGGAGAAAGAACAGCATTACCTCATGGATGTCCTACTAGTCGCTGTGTGAAAGCCCATGAGCCAATTATGATGATTTTGGTATTCAATATCATATTTACCAATTTGATATGACACTATTATAATTAATAGTATATATGAGTAAAATAATGAAAAAAGACAATAAGTTGCATTTTAAAATGCAAAAATTTCATTATAAAAAAAGAGTTTATCTTTGCGATAAACTCTATAATTCTTCACCATTTGTTTTAATAACATTTTGATACCAATAGAATGATTCTTTTCTTCTTCTAGAAAAATCTCCTGTTCCATCATCATATCTTTCAACAAAGATAAATCCATAACGTTTAGCCATTTCACCAGTAGATGCTGAAACTAAATCAATACATCCCCAAGGAGTATATCCTCTTAAATCTACACCATCTAATACTGCTTCATGCATTTGTTCAATATGTTTTCTTAAGTAGTCAATACGATAGCTATCTCTTACTTTTCCATCTTCATCAATCTTATCATATGCACCTAATCCGTTTTCTACAACGAAAATTGGTAATTGATAACGATCCCAAATTTCATTTAATGAAAAACGTAAACCAATTGGATCAATTTGCCATCCCCAATCACTTGCTTTCAAATAAGGGTTATTAACTCCACCTAAGATATTTCCTTGTCCAGCTTCTTTTGTTTTATCAGCAGTTTGACAATTTGACATATAATATGAACAAGTATAGAAATCTACAGGACCAGCAGCTAAGATTTCATCATCTCCACTTTCAGTTTTAATAGTAATATTGTTTTCTTTAAAATATCTCTTAATATAGTTTGGATATTTTCCACGACATTGAACATCACTACAGAACCAGTTCATAATATGACCTTTTTGTTGATTTTCAATTTGATCTTCTGGATTGCAAGTTAAACCATAACTTGTTGCCATAATTTGCATACATCCAACTTGATAGTTTGGATCAATTTCATGTGCCATTTTTACTGCTAGAGCAGAAGCTAAAAATTGATGGTGTAATCCTTGGAAACGATTATTTGGAACATCAACTTGTGCCATGAAATCCATAGGTTCAATTTCATTTAAAATACCTTGTCCTAAAAAAGCACCCATAGCTGTAGTAGCACTATTGATTTCATTGAATGTTAACCAGTATTTAACTTTACCTTTATAACGTGTAAATATTGCTTTACAGAAGTTTAAATAACAATCAATCATTCTTCTATCAACCCAAGAATTCCATTTTTTAGTTAAACCAAATGGTACTTCATAATGAGAAATAGTGATTAATGGTTCAATGTTATATTTTAAACATTCATCAATTAATTCTTCATAGAATTTTAAACCAGCTTCATTTGGCTGCTCTTCATCACCATTTGGGAAAATTCTAGTCCAAGCAATAGAGAAACGATACATTTTAAATCCCATTTCAGCAAATAATGCAATATCTTCTTTAAAACGATGATAATGATCGATTGCATCATGAGATGGATAAAAAGTTCCTTCTTCTAAAACAGGTGTAATTCTTTTGCTTCTTGTAGCAGTACCACCTGTACAAATATCTGGGCAAGATACACCTTTTCCACCTTCTTGCCATCCACCTTCTAATTGGTTAGCAGCAGTTGCTCCACCCCAATAAAAATCTTTAGAAAAACTCATATTCTTCACTCCTTCTTTCATTCTTTAATAAAATTATAACGATAAATTCAATGGTTTTCAATATCTTTCAATAACAAAAAAACATTGTTACATTATTTTTAATAATTCATTTATCATTATTGTAACAATGTACACAGTTAGATTTCATAAGTAGTATAAAACTGTTTTAAATAATCTTCATTTAAAGATAGTATATCTTCATAAGATTGAGAAAATAACATTGCATAAAGAACATCGAAAATGTATTTTACAGAAGTAGAGAAAATCATATCGCCTAATTCATTAAAGTCTTGGCTATAAAAAGCAAATAAAGAGTAATCACATATTTTAGAAAGATTATTTTTGTATGATGTTATTGCGATTGTTATAACATTTCTTTTTCTAAGTTCTTTTGCTATTTCAATAGTTTGTTCATTTTTTCCAGTTTTACCTATTAAAAATACGATGTGATCCTTTTTTACATTTTTTGCATAGAATAACTGTTGTGTCTTTTCATTATATACTTGACATATTTTTCCTTCGGAAAAAAACATATGTGAAGCATATAGAGCAAGTTTTTCGTTTAATTCTGTAGCAATGAAATCAATGTATTGATGTTTATTTAATAGTTGATATATGAGTTTTAATTCATCGACATTAAGTAAAGTTCTCATTTTGTTAATGATATTAATATTTAATGATGCTATTTTATTTTGTAAAGATAGAAATTCTTCATCTTTTGAAATAATAAATTGATTAGTATTTAAATTCTTTAAGTTAATAGCAATATGTACTTTAAAGTCGTTGTAATTGACAAATCCTAACTTTTTAACAAATCTTAAAATGGTAGTTGGATGAGTATATGTTAATCTAGCTAATTCTCTAGATGAGATTTTTGAAATATCTTCTACATGATTTATGATATATTGCCATATAATTTCTTCACTATCATTAAGTTTTATATCTTTATTTATTAGTTTTTCTAATTCCATACTATCTCCTTCTTGTACACAAATTTTAAACTATACGATTCTTATAAATACTTATCTAATTCCTTTTCAACTTCATTCATTTTTTTGATTTTAGGATTTTCAATAATATATCCTTCTTTAATAACCATTGATATATTTCTTAATGCTGTTAAATCTTCGAAAGGATTATTTTTACAAACAATCATATCTGCCATTTTATCTTTTTCGATAGATCCTGTTATGTTATCTATATCAGCAAGTTTAGCATTCAACAATGTTGCACTATATAATGCAAATTTTGGTGTTACCTGACAATATTTAACAAAATAAACCAATTCTCGCCACATATCATAATGAGTAATATAAGGACAGCCAGTGTCTGTTCCTAGTCCTACTGGAATATTATTTTTTAAACATGCTTTAGCCATATCAATGATTCCATTAAAAACTACCTTTCCATTTTCTTGCTGCTGATAGGTTGCATGAGAAATATCTCTATCAAAAAATGCATATGGGAAAGCTGGTGAGATTGTTGATATTTGATATGCTTTTCTTTCTTTCATTAGCTGAATAATTTCTTCTGTTGGTTTAGCTCCATGTTCAATTGAATCGACACCATTTTGTAAAGCAACTAAAACACCTTCAGTACTTTCTACATGAGCTGCTACTTTAAATCCTAATTCATGGGCTCTATCACAGGCAGAACGAACATATTCAGGAGGCATTCTTAAAATACCTGGTTCACCAATAACTTCGGCATCCATAACTCCACCTGTAATCATTAATTTAATAATATCTGGCTTATCTTTTGCAATTATATCTACATAGTTTTTTGCTTCTTCTGCACTTTTAGCTTCATAGGCAAGTGATCCTGCCATATGTCCTTGTGGTACAGAAATAGCCATATTTGCTGCTAGGATTCTAGGTCCCACAGCTTTACCTTGATTTATCATATTTCTAATAGTAGTATCATAATTTGTAATTCCACCTACACAACGAATTGTAGTTACTCCACTTAATAATTCTGTTTTTGCATATGATAAGCATAATTTTATTCCTAGTTTATTTGTCAATTTATTCATAGTAATCAATTTAACAAGTTTTTTAGGATCAGAAGCTTTTTTCTTTGGTTTTCCTGTTGCTGGTAAATGAACGTGCATATTAATAAGTCCAGGCATAATGTATTGCTTCTTTAAATCAATAACTTTGTAATCTTTTAAATTGTAATCATTATTAACAATAGCACTGATTTTTTTATTTTCAATTAATATTATATGATTTTTTAATGGTTTCATTTCTTTTGTACCATCTAAAATAATTCCATTAATTAATGCATATTTCATTGTTTCCACCTTCTTTAACTATATTATAATTAAAAGCATATGTTTAATAAATAATTTATTTAAAAAATTTTCTGTTACTAAAATATAATATACATTTAAATTACTTTATTTAAAACATGATTTTTAATAAATTATCACGTTTTGTTTTATAAAAATAAATGATAAAATAATTTATATATTTATTTAAAACTTTTTAGAAATATATAGGAGATTGAATGATGAAATTAATACTTGGATTATTTTTTTT
>CAZWZD010000041.1:0-8764 GCA_964638235.1 uncultured Erysipelotrichales bacterium | reverse complement strand
TAATGATATTTTTACTTGCCGTTATATTCTATATACTTTAACACTCTTATTATACTAGTTCTTGACCGAAAAAGGAAAAATGTGTAAAATCATGTCAAAAATATATGGAAAAATGTGTAAATTTACCTTATAAATCACTGGAATTTTGTGCATTAATAAAAAAAGTAGTTTTTTAAATATAAAATTTTAGTATATAATAGCTATTTTTACTAAAAAGATTTCTAAAAGAAAAAGACTTCTCATAAAAATTATGGGAAGTTTCTTTATTTAATAGAAATATTATCAAGATACCTCATCAATTTGATTTTCTTGTAATATATCATCTAATAAAATAGAATTATCATTTCTTACAAATTTCCAATATTCAATAAAAGTTTCATTATTGAAATTAACAACTTCATCATCTACAACAGTACTATCATGCATATATCCTTCAATAGCAACCCAAAAATAATCTTTCGTATCATCTTCATCATCATTTAGTAAAATTAAATCTTTTGACAGCAATCTTAAATGAGTTAATACATTTTGTTCATGTCGATATTTTTGCCATTCTATCTTTATTGACCATTGCTGATATAAACGATCAGTTAAATATAATTTTAATGTATCTAAATCTTGCTTACTCCATGCTTTTTGAATAATAAAATAAACTTCTTTAACTTTTCCTTTTAGTTCTCTTTCGCTCCAAAAGTCATCTTTATCATAAGCATTTTTTAAATTACTTTTTGTTTCTTTATTCATTTTTCTTATTTTAGAATATTTTAACATGTAAAATACTCCTATTATCATTGAAATAGCTACAACTGAAGTAATTGGATTATAGGTATTTGATGAACTGCTGCTGTGATGGGAACCTCCACCACCGCTTCCACCACTTCCTCCACCTCCTCCACCAGCTCTAGCTGATACAGGAATAATAACTAACACTAAAATAACTAACAATAATAATAAATATTTACTTATTTTCTTCATATTCTTCTAAAAAACTATGTTTTTCTTTTCCTTTTCGATAACCCAATATACAATCCATATTCACATTATGCATACTCGTAAATATATTTTGATCGATATTTTTATTAACCTTTTTCATTCTTTTAATTAATTCTTTAACTTCTTTTCGTTTACTTGTACCATCATTAATTAATGAACAACCTTCACTAAAACGACAAGCACAATTGATAAATACTAATTCATTAGCATCTCTCCAATGTAAGATAGCTTCTTCTTTGACCATGTATAATGGCCTAATAAGCTCTATACCTTCAAAATGATCACTATGAAGCTTAGGCATCATAGTTTTAACTTCTGATCCATAGAACATAGATAATAAAGTTGTTTCTATAACATCATCAAAATGATGTCCTAATGCAATCTTATTACACCCTAACTCTTTTGCTTTACTGTAAAGATAACCTCTTCTCATTCTTGCGCATAAATAACATGGACTGCCTTCATCAACATTAGCGACAACATCAAATATATCACTATTAAATATTTCAATAGGTACATTTAATAACTTTGCATTATCTTCAATATAACCTCTATTATATTCATTATAACCAGGATCCATAACAACATATCTAGCATCAAAATGAATTTGACTATGTCTCTGCAGTTCTTGTATACATTTGGCAAGTAAAAAAGAATCTTTACCACCACTTATACATACCATGATCTTATCATTTTCATTAATCAATTCATAATCAACAACACCTCTTATAAACTTACGCCATATACTCTTTCTAAAAGTCTTAATAATACTTCTCTCTATTTCTTTATATTTTTCCATTATTCATTACCTCTTCAAATACTTCTAAGAATGTTTTCACTTCATCTATAGTTGTTAAATGAGATAGACTCAATCTAATACTAGATAAAGCTAATGATCGATCATGAGTTAAAGCATAGACCAATTTAGATGGTGTATTTTGCGGACAACAAGATGTTTTAGCTGATAGATATATTTCTTTAGCTTCTAACTGATCAATAATTTGTGAAGATCTCGTATTTTTAATACTAAAGTTAATAATATTAGGTACACTATGTTCATTAGAGTTGATATGAATATTTTTATATGTTTTTAATTGTTTGATGATCATATCATGAAGTTGAACTATATAGTTATATCTATCTTGCTGATTAATGATAGAAAGCTCTAATGCCTTTTCTAAGGCAATAACTCCACCAATAACAGGTGTCCCACTTCTATATACAGTAGTACTTCTTCCTCCATCAATTAAAGGTTTTAATCCAATATTTTTTTTCTTGATTAAAGCACCAAAACCATTGATACCATAGAACTTATGAGGCGTTAGAGTTAATAAATCAATATTACTATAATCTATCGAACACTTCCCAATTGCTTGAGAGGCATCGCTATGAAAATAGCAATTTGGATATTGTTCTAGCAACTGAATGATTTCTTCTATAGGTTGTCTTATTCCCAATTCGCTATCTACACTGCATATACTTACTAATATCGTATCTTCTCTCATTAATTCTTTTAATTCATCCATATCGATTAATCCATCTTTATTAACTGATACAATATCTATTTCATATCCCTCTAATGCACCAGCAGCACTTATAATAGAATTATGTTCTAGGCATCCTAATATAATATGTTTTCCTCTATTTTTATATCTTTGAGCTATTCCTTTTATCACCAAATTATTAGATTCACTTGCTCCTGAAGTATATATAATTTCATAATCTTGTAAATTTAAGTCACTTAATATATGATGACTAGCTTTGTCTAATCTTTCTTTAGCTTCTAATCCTAATCTATGAAACGAATTAGGATTAGCGAAATACTTAATATTAGCTTTGCAAAATACTTTTAATACTTCATCATCTACAGGTGAAGAAGCTGCATAATCTAAATATATCATTTTATCACTCTTTTCTTAAAATATATTAATTAATATAAGTCTATTTGTCAACTAAAGAAAAACTTGGATTTTATTGAAATAATATAAAGTGATTGTTATAATCTAACTATAATATTACTATGGAGGAATTTATGAACATTAATGAAGGTGCAAGAATAGTCATAGAAGACTGGTTGCATATTAAAAAGAACAATTTAGTTTATTTTATTACTGATGAAACAAAAAGAAGGGAGGTTGAAGCTTTTCAAAAAGCTATAGATAAAGTAGAAGCAACTTGTAAGATCATAGAATTAAAATCCCATGAAATACAAGATGGTGCAGCTATTCAAGCAATAAAATGGGAAATGGCTGAAGCAGATGCTATTGTAGGTGCTACTAATTATTCATTTATTACTACTGATGCTGTCTATTATGCTTTATCTAAAGGTGTACAATTCTTATCCATGCCTATGTCTATTAATAATGATGAATCATTATTAGAACAAGAATTTCTAAGAATGGATCCTGATAAAGCAAATTATATAGGAATGCCAATGTTTTGGCAGTTAAGAAAAGCTAATCATATTCATGTAACAACAAAGCTTGGTACAGATTTACACTTTGATATTACTGATAGATTCCCAGGTATATTTCATGGCTCATTATGGGAACCAGGTAAATGTTCTTCTGCAAGCTTTGAAATATACATACCACCAGTAGAAATCAAAACAAATGGAAAATTAGTATTAGATGGTTCTATGGGATATATAGGTCTTGTAGAAAAGCCATTGGAAATCATATTTGAAAACGGATATATCAAACGTATAGAAGATACTCCTGATGGCATACGTTTATTAAAGTATATTCATTCTTTTAACGATTTAGAAATGTTCTGTGCTGCAGAATTTGGTATTGGACTTAACACTATATCAAAATGTAGAGGTGTTAGTTATATTGAAGATGAATCTACGTTTGGTACATTTCATATTGGTTTTGGCAGAAATTTAGCCCTTGGAGGATCTCATAACGCAGCTGGTCATTTTGACTTTGTTACTCATGATCCTACAATTATAGTTGATGATAAGGTGATTATGAAAGATGGGAAAGCTAAGGGTATTCAAATAGATAATGATTATATATAAAAGATAATAAAACAAGGGTATGATATTTTCTATTTATCATACCCTTATATTCAATTCTTACCACTATTTGATAGTCAAAGTATATTATTTACAAAAGCTAAAATTCATTTTTTCTTTCATTTTTATGTAAGTTTTTTTTATCTAAAACAGGACATTATTTATAATTATTTGTCATAATGACAAAAAAGCTACAAAAAAATAGTTATTTTTTGTAATATTTCTTTCAATTTTATGTAAGTTTTGGTATAATCAATGCGTAAATTATGATAGAAGGGAGTTTTTTGAAAATGGGAGATGCTATTAAGTTAATCGGTATCGTTATTGTTATCATTGGTTTTATTTTAAAATTTGATACTTTAGCTGTTGTCGTTGTTGCAGGTATCGTTACTGGCTTTGTAGGCGGAATGTCACCTTTGGATATTTTATCTACATTAGGTTCTGCTTTCTTAACAAATCGTACCGCAACATTATTTATTTTAACACTACCCGTTATTGGTTTATGTGAACGCATGGGTCTTAGAGATAAGGCTGTAGATTTTATTAGAGGTTTGAAGAGTGCTACAACAGGTCGTTTATTGTCTATATGGCAAGCAATTCGTACTGTATGTTCTGCTTTTTCATTACGTGTTGGTGGACATCCACAATTCATTCGTCCTTTGATCAATCCAATGGCTCAAGCTGCTGCTATTGCAAAATATGGTGAATTAGATGAAAAGACAGAAGATGAAATTAAAGGTATGGCTGCTGGAACAGAGAATTATGGTAACTTCTTTGCACAGAACTGTTTTATGGGTTCTTCTGGTACTCTATTGATTGTTTCTACTTTAAATGAGATCTTTGCATCTAATGGAGTAGCTACTGAAGTTACTGCTAATCAGATTGCTATGCAATCTATCCCAATTGCTGTTATTTCTGTTGTTGTTGGTGTTGCTTATGCTTTATTATATGATGCTAAACTTAAGAAACGTTTTAAAAATAAGTAGAGGAGGATGAAAAAATGTTAAGTATCGAATGGACTACTAGTACTATTCTTGCTGAAGTCTTCTACTGTATTATTGGTTTAATTTTGATTTTAGTTGGATATAGTGCTTTGAAGAATAAGAATGCAGAAAAGAATGTAACAACTGCTGCATTTTGGTTTATTTTGGGTGCTACTTTCATTGTTGGACCTTATCTTCCAACATGGATTACTGGTGCTTGTATTATAATTATGGCTGTATTAACTGCTGGTGGTTTTGTTAAACCAGCTGCAACTAATGTTCCTACACCTGAGGAAACACGTGCAAATGCTGATAAATATGGCTATAAAGCTTTTATACCTCCAGTTGTATTAGCTATTAGTGCTGTTTTTGTGGCAACTGTATTCACTTCGTTAGGTGCTAATAACGCTATTGGAATTAGTGCTATTATTGCCTTAGTTGTTGCAATTGTATTATTTAAGTCTGATTTAATTACACCTTTAAAAGATGGTGTGCGTTTAACTGATAATGTTGGTACTACTGGTATTTTACCTCAAGTATTAGCTGCATTAGGTTCTTTATTTACAGCTGCTGGTGTTGGTACTGTTATAGCTGCTGCTGTAGGTGCTTTGATTCCAGAGGGTAATTATTTTATAGCTACTGCTGTTTATTGTATAGGTATGGCTTTATTTACTATGATTATGGGTAATGGTTTTGCTGCTTTTGCAGTTATTACTGTTGGTATTGGTTATCCATTCTTAATAGCTCAAGGAGCTAATCCAGTTGTTGTTGGTGCTTTAGGTTTAACTGCAGGTTATTGTGGTACTTTAATGACTCCTATGGCTGCTAACTTCAATATCATGCCTGCTGCCTTACTTGAAACAAAGAGTAAATATGCTATTATATTCTCTCAAGTTCCAGTAGCACTTGTTATGTTAGTTATTCATATTTTATTAATGTATTTCTTAGCATTTTAATTAGGAGGTAACTTATGAAATTGTTATTAACAGGTTTTGACCCTTTTGGTGGAGAACCAATTAATCCTGCTTGGGAAGCAGTTAAATTAGTTGCTGATCAAGTTGGAGATGTAGAAGTTGTTAAATTACAAGTTCCTACAGTATTTAATAAATCAATTGATAAAGTTGCTAAAGCTATTGATGAAGTCAAACCAGATGCAGTATTATGTATTGGTCAAGCTGGTGGACGTTATGATTTAACTCCAGAAAGAGTTGCAATCAATGTCAATGATGCCCGTATTCCTGATAATGAAGGTAATCAACCATTGGATGGTCCTATCTTTGAAGATGGTGATACTGCTTACTTTGCTACCTTACCTATTAAAGCAATGGTTGATGAAATACGTAAAGCAGGTGTCCCTGCTAGTGTATCTAATACAGCTGGAACATATGTATGTAATCATTTAATGTATGGAGTATTGTATACTTTAGCAAAAAAATATCCTAACGTACGTGGTGGTTTTATGCATGTACCTTTTGTAACAAGCCAAGTTGTATATCGTGCAACTTCAGCACCTTGTTTAAGTACAGAAGAGATTGCTAAAGGAATAGAAGCTGCTATTAAAGCTATTGGGGAAAATAAAGAAGATTTAAAAGTAGCTGAAGGAAAAACACATTAACTAAATTAATAGAGAAATATATCAATGATATATTTCTCTATTTTATTATTGAATATAATGTACTCGCTTTTCTTCGTATCTATCTTGCTGTTTTCTATGTTCATTACTATATCCAATAGCTATGATTGCAAATGATTCTAAGTTATCTGGTAAGTTTAATATTTGATTAACTTGATCCATTCTTTCCTTTATAGGAGCTATTCCTAACCATACACTTCCTAAACCTAATTCTGTTGCTTCTAATAATATATTCTCACAACATATACTCATATCTATATGAGCATATTCCTTAAATTTTAAGCCTTCTTTACGATATACAGGAACTATAGCCATAGGAGCATTTTTAACACATTTTGCATAAGGAGATGCTAAAGACAATTGTTCTATTATATCTTTATTTGTTATAACATATAATTCCCAAGGTTGCTGATTACCAGCAGATGGAGCTGCCATTCCTGCTTTTAATAATAATTCTACTTTCTCTTGTTCAATTTCTTTATCCAAAAACTTTCTAACACTAATTCTTTTAAAAATACTATTCATAATTTCTAAAATCCTCCAATATGATATTATTATCTTTAATCCATTGTTTTAACCAGTCACTACATAAGAATTCGCATTCCATAGCTCTAATTAAAGTAAAAGATGAATGATTTAAAATATATTGATCTAAATATCCAGGATGAAATACAGCTACAGCACATTGACTATTCCTTATAATATCTAAACTATTATTCATATGTTCCTTAGGATCATATAATCCATTTTCATCTAATTTAGCCATTGGAATCCCAACAATACCCGTTTCTCTTTCCCATTCTTTATCAAAAATAGCATTCTCATAAAATAAATTGTATTTCTTAGCAACATTTTTAAGTGCAATAAAAAAGTGTTGAGAAAAAACTGCATGACATTCAAAATAATCAGGATAACGACCAGTTATTTCTACAAATCTATGTAATTGAGCTTCAATCTCAATTTCACATTCCTTAATATCTATAGTATCTATTTTTCTACTTCGAATCTCCCTAGAACTACAGAATTCTCCATCTTTATTAACTAACGTAGGTATTAAACATGGATCACTAATAGGTTTACCAACACAAATATTAGTATGTTGACCTAATGCTATATCATAATCCTTAATTAAATCATATCCATGTTTAATACTATCCATATTAACCATTAATCCAACACTTGTAATAACACCATCTCTTACAGCCTTTAAAATACCACAATTAACACCTTCACTAAACCCCAAATCATCTGCTCTCATGATTAATTTCATGATACCACCACCTTCCTATCCATTATAAAACTAATAAACTTAGATTTCAATTTTAATAAAAATAATATATCAATGAAAAAACTGTAATGCTATTTTATTACAGTTTTTTCATTATAAGTTATATTTAATTAATAAGTCTTCTTGTCCTAACAATTTGATCAATCTACATTAAATATAAGTTTATTTCTTGACCATTTTTTTATCATATATCATTTTGATAATACAACCAATCAAAGCAACCGCAAGCATAGTTAATAGAGTAGGAAGATCATACTCAATTATACTTACTGATAATGAATTATAGAAAGGCAAATGAATAATAACAACTACTAATAAGACTAAAAACAAAAACAATAAATCTTTCATAGAAGCAGTTTTATAATATTTGTATATATAATGAATTTCTTCTACAAGAAATACAATATATAGACGTTTCCATAATTCATATAATAAACTTAAGAATAATGATCCTGAAGGAAGTGATACTTCTTCCAAAATATATCCAATAATGATATATATAACATAAATGAGCACAAATATAGAAGTTCTTTTCTTTGTCATAATACTGTTCCTCCTTACTATTATCCTGTATTCTTTTATATGATTTTTAACATATACTTCTTACTTATGTTAAATGCTATTTGAAGTTAACTTCTATATTCATTATATATGAATAATTAGAAAAAATATAGCGATTATGATAATCTGTTCGTTTTCCATGATTTTTGGTAACTTTTTATTAAATTCTTGATGAAATTATAAGATAATTTGTAAATATACACATATATTCCATAACTATTATATATAATAGGAGTATGTTCGAAAAGTAAACATTTAAATTTATGAAAAGAACAAAAATCTTATGT
>CAZWZD010000040.1:3773-8806 GCA_964638235.1 uncultured Erysipelotrichales bacterium | reverse complement strand
GCGAACCATGGCTCGCTTTTATGTTACTCTATACTGCCATTTCTCAGTTAAAAATCTATAAGCAAGTAGAAAACATCTCGTTACATTATCTAAAACCATCATGATCCATACTGAACTTAAACCAAAATGAAATATATTAATCATAATCCAAGATCCAAGAATTCTTATTCCCCACATAGTAAACAATGAGAAAACAAATGGTGCTTTTGTATCACCAATCCCATTAAATGTTCCTTCTAAAATAACCAGTACTCCATAGATTGGTTCAGAAATCGAAACTATTTTTAAAACTTGACTACCTAATAATACAACTTGCTGATCAGGAGTGAAAAAACTCATTAAATTTTTAGAAAAAATAAACAAAATAATTCCTGCCACTAGCATTAATAAAAAGGTTATTCCACTAATTAAATATGCTGTCTGTTTAACTTTTTTCTTATCAGCCTCACCAACTGCATTTCCTACTAAAGTTGAAGCTGCCGACTGAAATCCATAACCCGGTACATAAAAAGCTTGTTCTGCTTGAATTGCGATAGTATGAGCAGCAAACTGAATAACACCTAATTTTGCGATTAAAGAAGCAAAAGCAACGTGTCCCATACAGATAACACCTCTTTCCATAACAACTGGTATACTAATGCTTAAACACTCATTAAATACTTGTTTGTTATAATGAATTCCTATTTCTTTTATTTTGAAAATTTGATTATTCAAATAATGTCTTAAAATCAATAGTCCACCTATAACATATGATACTGCAGTTGCGATAGCAGCTCCTTTCACTTCTAAACCTGCTCCAATTACTGTTATATTAAATACTTTATGAGTAGGATAAATAAGCAAATAGTTTAAAGCAATATTAATAATATTCATATATAAATTAATTTTCATTGGTGTTTTCATATCACTAACACCTCTTAAAGAAGATGACAATATACTAATTCCTGTTCTAAAAAGAAAAGGCAATGAGATAATAAAAAAGTATACACTAGCATCATTTCTTATAAGCGGATCACCATTTAACCATGTTGGTAAAAAAGGTGAAATAATGCAACAAACAAGAGTTAAAACAATTCCTACAATTAGTGTCAAAATTAATGCCTGTTGTCCAGCAATCTGTGCTTTTTCCTTATTATTAGCACCAATTGATTGTGCAGATACTGCCAAAACGCCAACTCCAAATGCCAGTGTAATGCTGCCCATTAACCAGCCAACAGATCCTGTTAATCCAACAGTTGCTGATGCATTCGCTCCCAAAGCTCCTACCATAGCAGTATCAACATAGGTAACAACAGTATTTAATGCCTCTTGTAAAATTGCTGGCCAAGCCAAATGAAAAACATTTTTTAATCTTCTATTCATAAACGAAATACCTCATCATTTTTAGTCATAAAACATTATAAAGAATACTAAAAATAAAAACAATAAAAAAAGACCATATGCGATGCATATAGTCCTTATAGATTCGTATATCCCATTAAATCTAAATCAATTTCTTTAGCTGTATCTCTACCCTCTCTAATAGCCCATACCACTAATGATTGACCTCTTCTCATATCACCAGCAACATAAACTTTACTTACATTTGTTTTATGAGAATCTTCTTTAGTTTTAACAGTATTTCTAGCATCTAATTCCACACCAAATGCTTTTGTAATCTTTGTTTCACAGCCTATAAATCCAGCAGCAATTAAAACTAAATCACAATCTACTATTTTTTCACTGCCAGCAACAGGTATCATTTTGCCATTCTTTCTTTGCAAAGAAACAAGTTCAGCCTTAACAACTTCTCCTTTATCATTTTGAATAAATTTAGAAACTGTCGTTTGATAGATTCTTGGATCTTTCTTAAAAACAGCAATACTTTCATTTTGTCCATAATCTGTCTTTTTAACTAAAGGCCATTGAGGCCATGGATTACTGTCAAGTCTTTCTAAAAGAGGCTCTTCCATCATTTCAAGCTGTAATACACTTTTACATCCATGTCTAATTGCTGTAGCAACACAATCGTTTCCTGTATCTCCTCCACCAATAATCAATACATTTTTATCTTTAACATTAAAATATTTCTTATCATCAAAATGACTATTCAGTAAAGATTTAGTAACTTCTGTTAAATAATCAACCGCAAACATGACATTAGCAGCATTTCTACCTTCAACACTGATATCTCTAGGAACCCTAGAACCACAAGCTAAAACAATACTATCATATTTTGATAATAATTCTTTTGCCTGCTTTTTTGTTTCAATAGAATTATTTGTATAAAAAGTAACTCCTTCTTCTTTCATGATATTTATTCTTCTATCAATGATATTTTTTTCAATTTTCATATTAGGAATACCATACATTAACAGTCCTCCTAAACGATCATCTCTTTCATAAATATCAACATCATATCCTCTTTTATTTAAAGTATCACCAACTGCAAGTCCAGCAGGTCCACTTCCTATAACAGCAATCTTTTTACCTACTCTTTCCTTTGGAGGTTTAGCTTTTATTAATCCCTTTTCAAAACCATTTTCAATAATACCATACTCATTTTCCCTAACACTAACAGCATCTCCATTTAATGAACAAGTACAAGCTTTTTCACATAACGCTGGACATACTCGAGATGTAAATTCAGGAAAATTATTTGTCTTTAACAATCTCAACAATGCATGTTCATATTTTCCTCTATAGATCAAATCATTCCATTCAGGAATTAAATTATTTAAAGGACATCCAGAATACATACCATTAATTTTCTGACCATATTGACAAAATGGAACTCCACAATCCATACATCTTGCTCCTTGAGCAGATTGCTCTTGTTTTGTTAAAGGAATATGAAATTCATCAAAATGTTTAATCCTTTCCTCAGGAGCTTCTTCATAAAAATTTTTTCTATCTATTTCTAAAAATCCATTAGCTTTTCCCATCATTATGCTCCTTTCTTAGCTTGATAAAATGCTTCTATTTGAGCCTTTTTTGAATCTAAACCTTGTTTTTCATAATATGCCATCAAATTAATCATCTTTTTATAATCATAAGGAATGATTTTCTTAAACATATGAACCTTATTTCCAAAATCATCTAAAATTTCTTTCGCTCTTGTAGATTTTGTATATTTATAGTGTTTTTCAATCAAATCTCTTAGTTTTTCTTCATCATATTTAGAATTTAAAACTTCATATTCAACCATATTTTCATTCAATCTAGAATATAGTTTATTATTAGGATCATAAACATAAGCAATTCCTCCACTCATACCAGCAGCAAAATTACGTCCTGTTTCTCCTAAAACAACAACTATTCCTCCTGTCATATATTCTAATCCATGATCTCCTACACCTTCAACTACCGCAGTAGCTCCAGAATTTCTAACTGCAAATCTTTCACCAGCAATACCATTAATATAAGCTTCTCCACTTGTTGCTCCATATAAAGCAACATTACCAACAATGATATTATCTTCAGCCTTGAAAATTGTGCCCTCAGGAACAGTTACAATCAATTTACCACCAGATAATCCTTTACCAAAATAATCATTGCTGTCACCATGAAGATCTAACGCCAATCCCTTTGGAATAAAAGCTCCAAAACTTTGACCTCCTGCACCATAACAATGAACAGTAAAGAAATCATCTCGAGCATCTTCGCCCAATGTTTTAGTTATTTCTGATCCTAAAATAGTACCAAACGCTCTATCAATATTATTAATTTCTAAATCAATTTCACTAGCTTTATGATTTTTTAATGCTTTATTAAACTTATCCAATAGAACCTTTGTATCTTTAACTTCTTCTAATTTAAAATCATAAATATGATTTTTATTAAAGCATTTATCTTTAGCATCAACATATGGATTATTTAAAATACATGATAAATCAATCTTAGGATCAACTGAATCTTTAATCGTTAATAAATCAGTTCTTCCTACCATCTCATCAATTGTTCTAAATCCAAGTTCAGCCATATATTCTCTCAATTCCTGAGCAATCATTCTCATAAAATTAACTACATATTCAGGTTTTCCTCTAAAACGTTTTCTTAAAATTGGATTTTGAGTAGCAACTCCAACAGGACAAGTATCTAAATTACATACTCTCATCATAACGCATCCCATTGTTACTAATGGAGCAGTCGCAAATCCATATTCTTCAGCACCTAGCAATGTAGCAATTGCTAAATCACGTCCTGTCATCAATTTACCATCAGTTTCTAATACAACTCTGCTTCTTAAATCATTCATAATTAGTGTCTGATGTGCTTCTGCAAGACCTAATTCCCATGGAAGCCCTGCATTGTAAACTGAATTTTTAGGAGCAGCACCTGTTCCTCCATCAAAACCAGAAATCAAGATAACTCCAGCACCAGCTTTTGCAACTCCAGCAGCAATTGTACCAACACCTGCTTCTGATACTAATTTTACTGAAATTCTAGCATCTCTATTAGCATTTTTTAAATCATAAATCAATTGTGCCAAATCTTCAATAGAATAAATATCATGATGTGGTGGTGGTGAAATCAATGAAACACCTGGAGTAGAATGTCTTGTTTTAGCAATCCAAGGATAAACTTTTCCACCTGGCAATTGCCCTCCTTCTCCTGGCTTTGCTCCTTGAGCCATCTTAATTTGTATTTCTTTAGCACTGCACAAATATTCACTTGTTACTCCAAAACGTCCAGAAGCAACCTGCTTAATTGCACTGCATCTATTTTCACCATTTTTCCCAATAATAAACCTTTCCGGATCTTCTCCACCTTCTCCTGAATTAGATTTACCATTTAACATATTCATAGCAATTGCCATTGTTTCATGAGCCTCTTTAGATATAGAACCATAAGACATTGCTCCTGTCTTAAATCTTGTTACAATACTATCAACACTTTCAACCTCTTCAATAGGTATACTCTTTTGATTTTTTTTGAAATCCAAAATACCTCTCAAATGAATATTTTCAGACTCTTTATCAATTAAAGCTGAATATTCTTTAAACATTTTATAATCATTCTGTCTTGTTGCCTGCTGCAATAAATGAATTGTT
>CAZWZD010000040.1:0-3763 GCA_964638235.1 uncultured Erysipelotrichales bacterium | reverse complement strand
ATATAAATGTTCTTCCTTGCCACTTCTTTCCTTATGATTTCCTTGTGAATCCAATGTTAAATCAGTTTCAAATCCTAAAGGATCATAAGCTTTTGCATGTCTATAATCAATGTCTGCTTCAATATCTTTAATAGAAATACCTTCAACTCTTGAAACAGTGTTAGGAAAATATTTATCTATAACATCTTTATTAATACCAATAGCTTCAAAAATCTGAGAGCCACGATAGCTTGCTATAGTAGAAATACCCATCTTGCTGGCAATTTTAATAATACCATGTAAAATAGCTTCATTATAATCGCTAACTGCTGCATAATAATCTTTTTCAATCAAACCTTGATCAACCAATTCATGAATCGTATCTTGAACTAAATATCCATTGATAGCACTAGCTCCATATCCTAACAATGTTGCATAATGATGCACTTCTCTTGGTTCTCCACTTTCAATAATTAAAGCAATCTTCATTCTCTTTTTCGTTTTTACTAAATACTGATTAACAGCTCCAACTGCTAACAATGATGGAATAGCAACATGATTTTCATCTACTCCTCTATCTGATAATATAATAATATTTGCACCATTATAATATTCTTTATCAACCTCAACAAACAGACGATCAATAGCCTTTTCTAATGATGTATTTTTATAATACAACAATGAAATTGTAGCACATTTATACCCCTCTTTAGTTAAGCTCTTTAACTTCAAAATATCTGTATTTGTTAAAATTGGATTATTAATTTTTAATAAATGACAGTTCTCAGGTCTATCTTCCAATATATTCCCTTCTGTACCAATACATAATGAAGAAGAAGTAATAATCTCTTCTCTAATTGCATCAATTGGAGGATTTGTTACTTGAGCAAATAATTGTTTAAAATAATGAAATAATGGCTGATGTTTTTTAGAAAGTACAGCTAATGGAGCATCATTTCCCATCGCTATAACAGGTTCATTTCCATTTAAGGCAGTAGGAATAATATAATCTTTTAAATCTTCATAGCCATATCCGTATACTTTCTGTAATCTTGTTAGTTCTTCTCCCCTATATACAGGAACAGCCACATTAGGGATTTTTATATTCTTTAATTCAATTAAATTGCTATCAAGCCATTGTCCATAAGGTTTAGCACTAGCATAAGCATTCTTTAAATCCTCATCTTTAATTAATTCACCCTTCTTTGTATCAACAAGTAACATTTTTCCAGGTCTTAAACGATCTTTTATCACTATATCTTCACTAGGAATATCCAATGCTCCTACTTCACTTGATAATACAAGATAGTTATCCTTAGTTACATAATAACGAGAAGGTCTTAAACCATTTCTATCTAAAACAGCTCCCATAATTTCTCCATCGCTAAATAGAATAGAAGCAGGTCCATCCCATGGTTCCATAACAGTAGAATTATATGCATAGAAGTCTTTCTTTAGTTGTGACATACTACCATCATTTTCCCAAGGTTCAGGAATAAGCATCATAACTGCCCTAGGCAATTCCATACCTGACATAACTAAAAATTCTAAAGTATTATCCAACATTGCTGAATCAGAACCATTAACATTAATAACTGGATAAACTTTATTAGTATCTAATACATCAGATTTCATATTTTCTTCACGGCATAACATATTGTTTGCATTACCTCTAATAGTATTGATTTCACCATTATGAACAATAAATCTATTAGGATGTGCTCTTTGCCATGATGGCATTGTATTCGTAGAAAAACGTGAATGTACTAAAGCTATAGCACTCTTGTAATTTTCATCTTGTAAATCATTGAAAAAGCTTCTCAATTGCCCTACTAAAAACATTCCCTTATAAACAATTGTTCTAGAAGATAATGAACACACATATGTATCTTCATTGCTTTGCTCAAATACACGTCTTGCAATATATAATTTTCTATCAAAAGCAAGTCCTGTTTGAATGTTGCGAGGTTTTTTTACAAATCCCTGCATTATAGAAGGCATTGCTTCTAATGCTTTACTTCCTAAAACTTTTGGTGTTGTTTCAACTTCTCTCCATCCCAAAAATTCCATTCCTTCTTTTTCAACGATCCTTTCAAACATTTTTTTTGCTTGATTTCTTTTAAAAGTATCTTGAGGAAAGAAAAACATACCTACACCATAATGTCCTTCATGAGGTAATTCAAATTCATGAATAATTTTCTTAAAATAAGCATATGGAACTTGAGTTAAAATTCCAACACCATCACCTGTTTCTCCTTTGGCATCTTTTCCAGCACGATGTTCAAGCTGTTCAACAATCTTTAAAGCGTTTGAAACAGTAATATGTGTTTTTACCCCTTTAATATTAACAACTGCCCCTATACCACAGTTATCATGTTCAAAGCTTGGATCATAAAGCCCAACATTTGCTTTTAATTCCTCTTTCATAAATAATCCCCCTTTAAATGTGAATATATAATACTATATTTTGTTTTTCTTGTAAAGTTTTATCTTCTTTTTTGTTTTATTCCTAAAATAATAAAAGTTTTATTTTTAACAAACTTTGATAAAATATTTTTTAAACGTTGATATTTCAACGTTTAAAGTGATTTTTTCAAATTAAACAACATTTTTCAAAAAAAGAATTTTTTATTATTTTAATAAATTTTATAAAATAAATAAAGACTTTTATGAAAAAATTTCTAATAAACTCTAGGCAAATAATGAAAAAAATAGTAATATATTAATTGATATAGGAGGAAAAAACAATGGCAAAAACAGTTTTAGTTGAAACTTCAGCAAGACATATTCATTTATCACAGGCCGATTTAGAAACATTATTTGGTGAAGGTTATGAGCTAACAAATAAAAAAGATTTATCTCAACCTGGACAATTTGCTTGCGTTGAAAAAGTAACAGTAGTAGGACCTAGAGGAGAATCTAAGATGTCTATTTTAGGGCCAACAAGAAATGCAACTCAAGTAGAAGTATCTTTAACTGATGCAAGAACACTTGGAATTAAAGCTTTAGTAAGAGAATCTGGAGATATTGAAGGAACTGCAGGATGTAAATTAGTAGGACCTAAAGGAGAAGTTGAAATTCCTTGTGGTGTAATCGCTGCAAAACGTCATATTCATATGACAACAAAAGATGCTGAAGAATTTGGAATTCAAGATAAAGATGTTGTTAGTGTTAAAGTAACTACTGATGAAAGATCATTAATATTTGGTGATGTTGTTTGTCGTGTAAGTGATAGCTATGCTTTAGCTATGCATATTGATACTGATGAAGCTAATGCAGCAGGCATTGCTGGTCCTGTTCAAGGTGAAGTTATTAAATAATAAAAATGAGGTTAATCCTCATTTTTATTATTTACTTCTTCTTATCAGTAGTCAGACTATTAAAGTATTATTATTTTTCAAATATTGTTCATATCTTCAAAAGTAATCAAATGTATTTTACTATTTTCTTTAGCCTTATCTATACAACTTTCACTAAAACCACTTTTAGAAAATAAATAATAATGCATATCTTTAAATTGAAATATTTGTGATTTATCTAACAGTTTATTTAAAGTTTTTAAATCCGTCTTTTCGTTTTTCCACTTACATTCTCCAATAATAGCTTCATTGTTTTCATTATAACCCAATATATCAATTTCAATTTCGGATTTAACTCTTAAATCATTTCCCCACCATTTTCCTAAATTTGTAAATAAATATGGTAATTGATTAGAAATATTAAGCTTCCATAAATACTGTTTACATATATCTTCAAAAATAAATCCCATAAATTCTGGTATATA
>CAZWZD010000039.1:0-8865 GCA_964638235.1 uncultured Erysipelotrichales bacterium | reverse complement strand
TAGCGGGACATATTCAAACTTGACCCAATAAGACAATATCAAATTTGAAGCAGAGATATATAAAGCTTCTTTTTTTGCTTGTTGAAAAAAGAAGTAATTTAATGTATAATATATTAGTGTGTTTAGCACTATAAGAAATAATCATAGGAAATAGGAGGAATTTTATGCCAGACATGAATGCCATTACTATTTTGACCTATGTTCTAGCTGTAGGAATTGGATTTTTTGGATATTTTCTATTTACGAAGATGAAAATATCTAAAGCAAATGTAGATGCTGGTAAAATTGTTGAAGAAGCAAATACAAAGGCAGATAATATAGTTAAAGAGGCCATTTTGGATGCTAAAACGCAAGCTTATGAATTAAAATTAGATGCTGAAAAAGAAGTCAAAGCACAGCGTTTAGAAGTTACAAAATTTGAAAACAAACTATTACAAAGAGAACAAAACATTGATCGTAGAGATATTGCATTACAAGGAAGAGAAGATGTTTTGGAACAAAAAGCCGAACAATTAGATAAGAAGAGTGAAGAACTAGGCAAACTAGAGGCAAAATTAAAAGAACAAATTGACGAAAAAATAACTGAATTAGAAAAGATAGCTGCAATGAGTGCAAATGAAGCTAAACAAGAATTATTTAAACTTGTAGAAGCTAAAATGGCAACCGAAGTTACTGCATACATAAAAGAGCAGGAAGATGAAGCTAAATCAAAAGCTTCTTTATATGCAAAGGATATAATTGCAAATGCCATTAATAGATACTCTCAAGAAGAAACAATTGAAAAAACAGTAAATGTTGTATCTTTACCTAGTGAAGAGATGAAAGGACGTATAATTGGTAGAGAAGGACGTAATATCAAAGCTATAGAAAATGCGACTGGTGTTGAGTTAATTATTGATGATACTCCTGAGGTTATAACAATTTCATGTTTTGATCCAGTACGTCGTGAAATAGCTCGTTTATCTTTAGAAACATTAATTAGAGATGGACGTATACAACCTGGAAGAATTGAAGAAGTTGTCAATAAAACTAAAAAGGAATTAAGAGAAGTTATACAAAAAACTGGAGAGGATGCTATTTTTGAATTAGGTTTATCAAGAATGAATAAAGAATTAATTATGATGATTGGTAAGCTTAAATATCGTACAAGTTATGGACAAAATGCTTTACAGCATTCTTTAGAAGTTGCTCATTTTACAGGAATCATGGCTGCTGAATTGGGATTAAATCAACAATTAGCAAAGCGTGCAGGTTTATTACATGATATTGGAAAAGCTGTTGATCATGAAATGGGAGGAAGCCATGTAGAATTAGGTGCAAAATTTGCAAAAAAATATGGAGAAAATGCAACTGTTGTTAATGCAATTGAATCACATCATGGTGATGTTCCAGCAACAAGCGTTATTTCCATTCTAGTAGCTGCTGCTGATACATTGTCTGCTGCAAGACCAGGTAGCAGGAGCGAAACAATCGAAAATTACATTCAGAGATTAGAAAAATTAGAAGAAATCCCATATAGTTTTGAGGGAGTAGAAAAAGCTTTTGCTATACAGGCTGGTAGAGAAGTAAGAGTTATTGTTAAACCAGAAAAAATAGACGATTTAGCAAGTCACCGTCTAGCAAGAGAAATTAAAGATAAGATAGAAAACGAATTAACTTATCCAGGACATATTAAAGTAACTGTAATACGTGAAATTCGTGCTAATGAGATTGCAAAATAAAGGATAGGAATTACCTATCCTTTTTTAAGGAGGTACTATGAATATATTATTTATTGGTGATGTTTTTTCTACACAAGGCAGAAATATGATTGAAGAATATTTACCAAGACTAAAAGAAAAATATAAAATCGATCTTATTATAGCAAATGTTGAAAATGCAACTCATGGAAAAGGATTAATCAAAAAACATTATGATTTCTTTTTATTTCAAGGTATATCATTGATGACAATGGGAAATCATACTTATTCAAAAAAAGAAATATTCGATTATATTGATGAAGCTGATAGACTTGTTGTTCCCTTGAATAAACCTAAAGCTTTACCAGGAATTGGATCTAGAGAAATACAATTTCAAAATAAAAAAATTAGAGTTACTAATCTTTTAGGTTTAACTTTTATGGATGGAAAAACTCAAAACCCTTTTGAAACAATAGATGAATTATTGAAAAATGATGATAGTGACATCCATATTGTAGATTTTCATGCTGAAGCAACAAGTGAAAAAGTAGCTATGGGATATTATTTGGATGGAAGAGTATCTGCGGTTTTAGGAACTCATACTCATATAACTACAGCTGATGAAAAAATTCTTCCTAATGGTACAGCATATCAAACAGATGTAGGAATGACAGGACCTTACGAAAGTGTAATTGGATGTGATAAGAATGTTATTATTAAAAGAATGCTAGATGGTTTAATGAGTCCATTTAAAATTGCTGATGGTGAAGGTCAACTTTGTGCAACATTATTATCATTTAATAGTAATAATAAATGTAATCAAATTAAAAGAATTTGTATTAATCCAGATCATCCGTTCTAATTATTTATTAAGTGCATATAGTAACTTGAGGAGGAAATAAATAATGGAAATGATGAAAGTATCTTCAAGTTCAAAACCTAATAAGGTAGCTGGGGCACTTACCAGTTTATTAAGAGAGCATAATTCTTTACAATTACAGGTAATTGGTGCAGCTTCTTTAAATCAAGCTATGAAAGCTATAGCAATCGCAAGAGGATATGTAGCACCAAGCGGTAAAGAGATTTATTGTATTCCATCATTTTATGATATAGAAATTGATGGACAAATTATTACTTCTTTAAGACTAAATATAGAAATACATGAAAAAGGCTTTTCTTTTTAGAAAAAAATGGGTATAATATAATTAGTTTAAGGAGGAAATAAAAAATGGCAAAATGTACAATTTTAATGCAAACAGCTCAAGTACAAAAATTAATTGATTATTTTGATGGTTATTCAGATGATAAAATTGCTAGCTGTAAATATGTAGGAAAAAAAGGAATTAAAGCTACAATGGAAGTAGAAACTGAATTATCACCAGATGATGCTGCTGCACATTTAAAAGGAATTTTCAAAAAGACTAAAGAAGGTTCTTATATGTACTTCTCAATTCAACCTGAAGGATTCTTTGGTTAATAATTAATGAAATAAGGACATTGTCCTTATTTTTTTCTTTCTTATTTTTTTATATTTGATATAATAGAGCAGAAAGTGGTGAAAAAATGAAAGATTACAGTGAATATTTTAAAAAACCATCTTTAAAAGATGCGAAAAATAGAGGAAAAAGCCAAATTCATCATATAGATGATGCTTATCATATACCTGCCGATATGGTTGGAATAGGAAAAGGACAGAAATATTATATACAGACATATGGATGCCAAGCTAATGAAAGAGATAGTGAAATCATATCAGGAATATTAGAGTCATTGGGATATACATCAGCTAGTGAAATCAAAGATGCTCAAGTTGTCTTGTTGAATACTTGTGCTATTAGAGAAAATGCTGAAGAAAAAGTATTTGGTAAAATAGGTTATTTAAAGAAAGTCAAAAGAACAAATCCTAATTTGATTTTTGGTATTTGTGGCTGTATGGCTCAAGAAGAAGTTGTCATTAATAAAATATTAGAAAAGCATCCGCAAGTAGATTTGATTTTTGGAACGCACAATATCCATAGATTACCCGAATTGTTAAAACAAGCAATGTTAGAAAAAGAAATGGTACTTGAAGTATGGTCTAAAGAAGGAGATGTTATTGAAAACCTTCCAAGTCATCGAGCTCATTCTTATAAAGCATGGGTTAATATAATGTATGGATGTAATAAATTTTGTACATATTGCATAGTACCATATACTAGAGGAAAAGAAAGATCTAGACATAAAGAAGATATTTTAGAAGAAGTTCAAGAATTAATTGAGAATGGATATCAAGAATTAACATTATTAGGACAAAATGTTAATTCTTATGGTAAAGACTTTAATGAAGATTATGATTTTGCTTCATTATTAGAAGATGTAGCAAAAACAGGAATTCCACGTATTCGTTTCACAACAAGCCATCCTTGGGATTTTTCTGAAAGAATGATAGATGTTATAGCAAAGTACGATAATATCATGCCATTTATTCATTTGCCTGTACAATCAGGAAGCAGTGAAGTTTTAAAGAGAATGGGAAGAAGATATACTCGAGAACAATATTTAGAACTATTTGATAAAATTAAAGAAAAAATACCAGATTGTACTATTACTACAGACATTATTGTTGGTTTTCCAGGTGAAACAAAAGAACAATTTGAAGAAACATTATCATTATATGAATACTGCGAGTATGATTTAGCCTATACCTTTATCTATTCTCCTAGAGCAGGAACTCCTGCTGCTAAAATGGAAGATAATGTTGATAAAAACGAAAAAGAACAAAGATTATATCGATTAAATGATTTAGTTAGTGAAAAGGCAAATAAACAGAATCAAAAATATATGAATCAGATTTTAGAAGTTTTAGTAGAAGGAACTTCAAAAAAAGATAGTGAAATGCTTACAGGTTATTCAAAACATAATAAACTTATCAATTTTAAAGGCAATAAAAATGATATAGGTAAAATTGTAAAAGTCAAAGTAACAGAAGTTAAAACATGGGCTTTAAAAGGAGAGCAAGTTGAATAAGAAATTAATTGACAAGGCAAAAGAACTTAATCAATGGTTATTACAGCAAGAAGAAGTAAAAGAATATCTTAAATATGATAAAATTATCAAAGAGAATTCAGAATTAGCTTGTCTAGAAAAAGAATTAAAAGAACTTCAAAAAGAAATAGTAAATAAGAAATATAAAGATGAATACTGTGATGATTTAATAGCAAATTATGAAAAAAAGAAGAATACTTTTTTTGAAAATCCAATTGTACATAATTATTTATTATTAAAAGAAGAAGTCAATAATTTATGTCAACAAATAAATAGTATTATTAATGATGATATTACTTTAAACAAATGAAAAAATGATATTATCAATAAGGAGTTGATAAGATGGTTTCATTAATATTAGAAGGAGGTACTTTTAGACCAATATTTTCAAGTGGTATAATGGATGCTCTAATAGATGCAAAAATAGAAATACCTTATGTTATAGGAGTATCAGCTGGTATAACTGATGGCTTTTCATATATATCTAAACAAACAAAAAGAAATTATAACATACTAATGAATCATCGACATGATTCAAGATATGTAGGAATTAGAAACTATTTTTCTGATAGAAGTTTGTTTGGGTTGAAATTTGCATATGAAATATTGCCTAATGAAATTTATCCTTTTGATTATGACACTTTTTACAAAAATCCAGCAATAGTTAAAGTTGGAGTTACGAATGCTAATACAGGTAAAGCTGAATATTTAGATGGTAAACAATTAGATAAGAAATGTACGATGTTAAAAGCAACTTGTGCTATTCCTTTAATATTTCCTGCTATTAAATTAAATGGTAATGAATATTATGATGGAGGTATTTGTGATCCTATTCCAATAAAGAAAGCTATTGAAGATGGCAATGAGAAACATATTATCATTTTAACAAGAGATGAAAATTATATCAAAGAATTAAGCAGAGCTAATATCGCAGCATCAAAACTGCTAAAAAAGAAATATCCTCAACTAGTCAAACCGTTATTAACAAGACATATTCAATACAATGAAACAATTGAATTTTGTAAAAAATTAGAAAATGAAGGTAAAGCATTAATATTAAGACCAACAAAAGATATAAATATTAATTCTTTTGAAAAAGATTTAGATAAAATAGATGCACTCTATCATTATGGTTATAATTTAGCCATGAATAGAATTGAAGAAATAAAAAAATTTATTCAATAGTTCACACATAGTACATTTAACAATAGTTAAATGAATAAAGAAAAGAAACAGGTGAATAATATATATAACAATCACATTATTTCACTTAAATTTCTAATATTTTCTTGTATTTTATTGAATATGATATATGTATCTTAGAAAGGAATGATAGATATGAATAAATTATTTAAAGTTATTGTTGTTGTATTATTAGTGATTTCATTAAGCTGCAATGCATTTTTAATGTATAAAGTTTTATCAAATAATGAATCATCACCTTCAACAACTCAAAATACAAATGTTCAAACAGTTAATTATGATGTAAAGTCAGATTTAACAGAAATTATCGAAACTGTTAGTAATTCTACTGTTGGAGTAGCAGTTTATCAGTCAAATCAATTAGCTGGAAGTGGAAGTGGAGTTATCTATAAAGTTGATGGTAAAACAGTTTATGTTATTACTAACTATCATGTTATAGAAGATGCTCAAAGTATAGAAGTTGTATTCTCTAACAGTGAATCTGTAAAAGCAGAATTAGTGGGTGGAGATAAATATGGTGATATTGCTTTATTAAAAATGACAGTTGATTTTGAAGCTACTGCTATGAAAATTGGTGATTCTGATTTATTAGATAGAGGTGAAACTGTTTTAGCAATTGGAAGTCCATTGGGAATTGAATATGCTGGAACTGTAACACAAGGTATTGTATCTGCAACAGAACGTACAATCTCTGTTGATTTAGATGGAGATAATACTGCTGATTGGGATATGAATGTTATTCAAACTGATGCTGCTATCAACCCAGGTAATAGTGGTGGTGCCTTAGTCAATGCTGCAGGAGAAATTGTAGGTATTACTTCAAGTAAATATTCATCTACAGATGTTGAAGGTACAGGATTTGCACTACCTATTAATGACGTAGTAAGTATGATAACAGAGATTATGGAAAATGGTAAAGTTACACGTCCAACTCTTGGAATTTCTGGTATTTCATTAGATTCATATTCATCATATGAATTATATATGTATAGAATTCAAACAAACTTGAATCAGGGAATTTATATTTCAAAAGTTCAAAGTGGATCTGCTGCAGATAATGCAGGGTTAAAATCAGGTGATATCATAACACAATTTGATGGAACTGAAATTACTTCTTACAAAGATTTCTTAACAAAATTATATGAAAAGAGTCCTGGTGATAAAGTCACTTTAACAATTAATCGTAATGGTAAAACATCTACAGTTAATGTGACATTAGGATCATAACAGCTAGTAAATCTAGCTGTTTTCTTTTACAAAATATATGATATAATTGATATATATTTTATGGAGGATCAAAAAGATGGGAATTGTAGTCATTGGAGCTGTTTTTGTAGATATAAAGGGATATCCTATTACCCAATATATTCCTGCTGGAAGAAATGTTGGACGTGTTGAACAGGTTCATGGAGGTGTCAGCAGAAATGTAGTAGAAGATATTGCAAATGTAGAGTTAAGACCTACTTTTGTTAGTTTAGTAGATGATAATGGGAATGGAGAAGACATTATAAGAAAATTAAATAATCATAAAGTCAATACTCAATATATGAGAAAAGTTCCTAACGGAATGGGTACTTGGCTAGCTGTTTTTGATAATGATGGTGATGTAGTTGCTTCTATTTCAAAACGTCCTAATTTGTTGCCAATATTAGATATAATAGATGAGCATGGAGATGAAATTTTTAAGAATGCTGATAGCATTGTTATAGAAATTGATATAGATAAAGAAATAATAAAAAAGGTATTTAAATATGCAAGAAAATATAATAAAGATGTATATGCTGTTGTATCTAATATGAGTATTGCTGTAGAAAGAAGAGAATTTTTAAAATCAATTGCTTGTTTTGTATGTAATCAGCAAGAAGCAGGTATATTATTTTCTGAGGATTATCATAATAAAAAACCATCAGAAATGATGAATATTCTATCAAAAAAAATAGAATTAGCACATATTTCTAAAATGGTAGTAACAATGGGATCTAAGGGAGCAGTATGGGCTGATTTAGATGGAAATAAAGGTTATTGTCCACCAAAAAAGGTTGATGTTAAAGATACAACGGGAGCTGGAGATTCCTTTTTTGCAGGAGTATCAATCGGCTTAACATATGGATTATCTTTACAAGAAGCTTGCGAGATAGGTACACGTTTATCAGCTTCTGTCATTGTAACAACAGAAAGTGTTTGTCCTAGATTTTTACCAAGTGAATTCGGTTTGAATGTTGATGTGAAAGATTAAAGACTTCTTGAAGAAGTCTTTTTGAAAACAAATTATAATAATTGAGTTAATGACGTTAGAAAATCACTTTTTTGTCTTTCATCCAATGAAAGATAATATTGTTCAAATAGGACACCTAAACCAACAAGTATAGTTTCTTCTTGAGATGAAATACCATCATCTATCGTTTCACGCAATTGTTTAACATTAATACCTTTTAAATTGTTTAATAAAGCTTTTCTCATATTTATCATCCTTTCGTATATAATATGGGAAAAAATCATGAATTTATACAAGGAGATCTTATGGAAAAACGTTCAATCATTTTAAATAATAAAGAGTACATTTATGAGTTGCATTATAAAAAAATCAAATCTATTTATATTAGAGTTATAGATGGAACTATTGTTGTTAGTGCACCTTTATATACATCTATTCAAGTAATAGAAGGTTTATTAAATCAGTATTCTACTAAATTAGTTAAAAAAATAGAAAATTATGATCCATATGTGATTTATCAAGATCAGGGAAAAATAATTATTTTTAATCAGGAATATATGATAAAATTAAGAGATTTAAATCAAAATAGATGTGTTATTCATGGTTCTTATTTGTATGTATATCATCATTCTATGGAAAAAGTTATTGATCAGTTTTTAAAACAGTTGTTATTATCATACATTGAAGAAAGAATTATATATTATTTAACTTATGATTTTGATTTAGATATGCCGTGTATTGAAA
>CAZWZD010000038.1:0-8995 GCA_964638235.1 uncultured Erysipelotrichales bacterium | reverse complement strand
TGCTTAAAAGCTATATATAGCCATTTAATATAAGTATTGGTAATTGTTAAATAATAATCATATAATGTTAATGAGGTGAAGATAGAAAATAAATATGAAGGTTTTTTATGAAAAGATCATTGAGAATTTTAAGAGAAAATATAATGAAAAGTTATTGAATAATAGGAGGAAAAGATGGAATATATACAATTAGGAAATTCAAGTTTAAAAGTATCAAAGGTTTGTTTAGGCTGTATGGGATTTGGTGACGCTCAAAGTGGTATGCATTCATGGACACTATCTGAAAAATACTCAAGAGAAATCATTAAATATGCATTGGATCAAGGAATTAATTTCTTTGATACAGCAATGAGTTATAGTAATGGAACAAGTGAGGAATATTTAGGCAATGCAATTAAAGATTATACAAATAGAAAAGATGTGGTGATTGCAACAAAATTTATGCCGAGAACAAAAGAAGAAATTGAACAAGGTATCACAGGAGTACAGCATATTGAAAACTGTTTAAATGCTTCATTAAAAAGGTTAGGTATGGATTTTGTTGATTTATATATTTTGCATATGTGGGATTATCATACACCTATTAAGGATATTTTAGAAGGCTTGCACAAAATGATTAAGCAAGGAAAAATTAGATATATTGGTATTTCTAATTGTTATGCATATCAAATTGCTGTAGCAAATGAAATAGCAAAAGCAAATGGATATGAACAATTTATTTCAGTACAAGGGCATTATAATTTGATTTTTAGAGAAGAAGAAAGAGAAATGAAAAAATATTGTGATGAAAATAATATAGCCATGACTCCCTACAGTGCTTTAGCTTCTGGAAGGTTAGCAAAGAAACCAAAAGAAACATCAAAACGTTTAAAAGAAGATAATTATGCAAAAGGAAAATACGATGCTTCAAAAGTTCAAGATCGAAAAATTATTGAACGTGTTGAAAAACTAGCAAATGAAAAAAATGTATCCATGTCAGAAATATCTCTAGCATGGTTAATGAATAAAGTAACTTCACCTATTATAGGTGCAACGAAAATAAATCATATAAGTGATGCTATAAAAGCTGTTAATGTGAAGCTGACAAAAGAAGAAATGGAATACTTGGAAGAATTATATCAGCCACATTCATTAGTTGGTGTAATGGCAGAAAATAAAGGAGAAAAATAATGAGTAGAATAGAAAAAGCACAACAATTATTTAATCAATTACATGATGAAGATATTTTAAAAGAAGATTTAGAATTTCAAAACATTATAAAAAACTATATTTATGGTGATGTTTATCAGCATGGAACATTAGACATTCAATTAAGAGAATTAATTTTGATTGTTGTTAATACAACAAATCATACATTAAAAGCATTAGAAGAACATATTATTGCAGGTTTAAAAGTTGAATTAGCACCAGAGGCTATTAAAGAAGCAATCTATCAATGTACACCTTATATCGGTTTAGGAAAAGTTCAGGAAGCGTTAGAAATCGTTAATAGAATTTTTAAAGAAAAAAATATAACTACTAAAGAAAATGCAACTGTGAATGAAGATACACGTTTTGAAAAAGGTTTTGATGTTCAAAGTGAAGCGTTTGGTAGAAATCATATTCAAGCTGGACATGATAATGCTCCTCAAGAATTAAAACATATTCAAAATTATTTATCAGCTTATTGTTTTGGAGATTTTTATACTAGAAAAGGATTAGATTTAAAAACAAGAGAATTGTTAACTTTGGTTATGCTTGCAACTTTGGGTGGATGTGAAAATCAGGTAAGAGCACATATTGGTGCAAATATTCAAGTTGGAAATACAAGAGAAACATTGATAGAAACAATTACCCAATGTCAGCCTTATATTGGATTTCCAAGAACACTTAATGCAATTCAAATGATTAATGAAATGACATTAAAATAAAAAGATATAGGAGGAAGTGAAATGGCTATTACAGTGAATATTTATTATAATGGTGTTAATGGAAATGCAAGAAAATTTGCTCAAGAAATGGTTTCAAATGGTATAGTTAGCGATATCAGAAAGGAAGAAGGTAATCTTAGATACGAATATTTTTTTCCAATGGAAGATAAAGAAACAGTATTATTAATTGATAGCTGGAAAGATCAGCATTCAATTGATGTTCATCATGCTTCATCAATGATGGTAAAAATCACTGAACTTAGAGAGAAGTATAACTTACATATGAAAGTAGAACGATATGTGTCTGATGAAGTAGGTATTCCAGCTTCAGATAGTGCATTTATAAGAGAATAAGAAGTGAAAGTAAGATTATCATATTATTTGTGTGTGTAATCTTACTTTTTTCATTATTTATATATTGACTATAATTAGGAGTTACTATTTATTTTTGTTATAGCAGATTGCTAAAACGTTATTGTACTTTTTTTAAAACAAAATATAAAATATAGCTGAAAAAGGAGATGGGATTATGAAAGAATTTGAACTTAATAATCAACAATTTATTCCAGCAATAGGATTTGGAGTTTTTATGATTCCTAATAATGGACCAACTTATGATGCAACATTAGCTGCTTTAAAAGCAGGTTATCGTCATATTGATACTGCTGCTGGATATATGAATGAAAGTGATGTAGGGAAAGCAATTAAAGATAGTGGTATTAATAGGAAAGAAATCTTTGTGACTTCTAAATTATGGTTACAGGATTATGGATATGAAAATGCTAAAAAAGGAATTGAAAATTCATTAAAGGCTTTAGATACAGATTATATTGATTTATATTTATTACATCAGCCTTATGGAGATTATTTAGGAGCATGGAAGGCTTTAGAAGAAGCTGTAGAAGAAGGAAAAATCAAATCGATAGGGATTTCTAATGTTACAGTTAATTTATGGAATAAATTTAAAGCTGGTATGAAAATGATGCCAGTAGTTAATCAAGTTGAATTTAATCCATTCACACAACAAAAAGAGTTAAGAAAAGTGATGAATGAAGATAACATTCGTTTAGAAGCATGGTATCCATTAGGACATGGCAATAAAGATTTATTAGAAAATAAAACAATTATTGCTCTAGCAAACAAATATAACAAAAATTCAAGACAAATTATTTTAAGATGGATTTATCAGGAGGGAGTTATTTCTTTACCAAAATCAACAAATCCAATAAGAATGAAAGGAAATATTGATATCTTTGATTTTGAATTAACAGCAGAAGAAATGAAATCTATTCAAGATTTAGATACTGGAAAACCAACTCATGATCCAGAAGATCCAACAAATGAGATAAGATTAATGAAATTAAAAATTCATGATTAGGAGAAAATAAAAATGGAATATGTAACTTTAAATAATGGAATTAAAATTCCTAAAGCAGGATTTGGAGTATTTCAAATCAAAGATAAAGAAGAATGTGTAAGAGTTGTATTAGATGCTATTGATGCTGGTTATCGTTTAATTGATACAGCTCAATCTTATGGTAATGAAGAAGCAGTAGGAGAAGCAATTCAAAAAACAAATGTACCTAGAGAAGAATTATTTATTACAACGAAAGTATGGATTTCAAATTATGGTTATGAAAATACAAAGGCTTCTGTAGAACAATCACTAAAGAAAATGAATTTAGATTATTTTGATTTGGTTTTATTGCATCAGCCATTTAAAGATTATCATGGAGCATATAAAGCTTTAATTGATCTCTATAAAGAAGGAAAAATTAAAGCAATTGGTGTATCAAATTTTTATCCAGATAGATTAGTAGATTTATGCTTAGATACAGATGTTATTCCAGCAATTAATCAGGTAGAAGTTAATCCATTTCATCAGCAAGATAAAGCTTTAGAATATAACAATAAATATGGAGTACAATTAGAAGCATGGGCACCATTTGCGGAAGGAAAGAATGGAATTTTCACAAATGAAATACTTGTTGAGATTGGAAATAAATATAATAAATCTGTAGGACAGGTTATTTTAAGATGGTTAGTTCAAAGGGGAATAATTCCTCTAGCAAAGACTGTAAGAAAAGAAAGAATGTTAGAAAACATCAATATCTTTGATTTTGAATTAAGTGATGAAGATATGCAAATTATCGCATCACTTAATAAAGATACAAGTTCATTCTTCTCTCATTATGATCCTGTTACTGTTGAAATGATTTGTGGTTTAAAAAGATAATTTATTTCTTTAGAAATGAGGTAATTAATAATGGAATATGTAACTTTAAGTAATCAATTGAAAATGCCAATGTTAGGATTAGGTGTTTTTCAAGTGCCAGATAAAAAAGAATGTCAAGAGAGTGTTTATCAGGCAATCAAAGCAGGTTATCGTTTAATTGATACAGCTGCTTCTTATATGAATGAAGATGCAGTAGGATTAGCTGTAAAACAAGCAATAGAAGAAGGAATATGTAAAAGAGATGATCTTTTTATCACTTCAAAACTTTGGGTGCAGGATATGAGAAGTTATGAAGATGCTAAAAAGGGAATTGAAAATTCATTAAAGAAAAGTGGTTTAGAATATTTTGATTTATATTTATTGCATCAGGCAATGGGTGATTATTTTGCTGCATGGCGTGCAATGGAAGATATGTATCGTCAAGGGAAATTAAAAGCAATAGGTGTTTCAAACTTCTATCCTCATGTTTTGATTAATTTCTGTGAGATAGTTGATATAAAACCAATGGTTAATCAAGTAGAATTACATCCTTATTTTACTCAACAGCAAGCATTAGAAACTATGAAATACTATGATGTAATTGCTGAAGCGTGGGCACCTTTAGGTGGTGGAAGATACAATCCTTTTGAAAATGAAATGTTACAAAAAATTGCAGAAGTTCATCATAAAACAGTTGGACAAGTATTATTAAGATGGAATATTCAAAGAGGTGTAGTGGTTATACCTAAATCTACACATTTAGAAAGAATTGTTGAAAATATTAATGTTTTTGATTTTCAATTGACAGATGAAGAAATGAAAAATATTTCATCATTGGATATGGGATATTCTGGTACGAGAGCTAAACATTTTGATCCTGATTTTATTAGAATGGTTTTAAATAAAAAAATCCATGATTAATGAAATGATGAGCATTAAAGAAGTTTTAAATTTATCTTCTTTTCAAGAATTTGGAAGATTGTTGTTTCCTGTTAATCGACCAATATATTTAGATATGACTCTTAGAGAACTAAGCACTTCTAAAGTGTATTTATGGTATAGTAATATAGATGTTCATAAAACAGTAGAAGTTATTCAAACGCTTTATAATAATGCTCAAAATCATTCTATTTTTTATAACATTTATTCAGAAGAAGAAATGTTAAAAGATCCTTCAAAAAAAGATACTGGATTATTCTTTTTCAAAGGAAAAGATAAGGCTCCTTTTGCAATTTGTAATGCTGGTGGTGGTTTTGCTTATGTTGGAGCAATGCATGATAGTTTTCCCCATGCTTTAAAATTAAGTAAAAGAGGATACAATGCTTTTGCATTAATATATCGTGTTGATCATCCTTATGAAGATTTAGCAACAGCAATTTCTTTTATTTATGATCTGCTGATAAACTAAAAGTAGATAAAAATCATTATTCTCTTTGGGGTGGTTCTGCTGGAGCAAGAATGGCAGCAACATTAGGAAATAAAAAAATATTGGCTTCGTATCTCGGAAATGATATTCCACAAGCAGATGCAGTAATTACGCAATACACTGGATATCACCATGTTTGCCAATATGATGCACCAACTTATGCGTGTGTAGGAACAAATGATTATATTGCTGATTATCATATAGTTAAAAATAGAATTGACGCATTAAAAAAGATGGATATTCCTACTGAATTTCACTGTTATAAAGGTTTATCACATGGTTTTGGATTAGGAACAGGTACAATTACTGAAGGATGGATAGAAGACGCTATTGCTTTTTGGGAAAAACAGATAATGAAAAGACAAAATCTTAGCTGATTTTGTCTTTTATGATAAATGATATAAAAATGATTTTAATGCTTTTTCATTTTCTTTAAGATACCAACAATAAAAGGTTCTATGTGCAATTTCATCTTCAATAGGAATAATTATTCGATTTTCTGGAATACCCTCTGTTTTGATTGTATAATCAGAAGTAAAAGAAGGCAAAGAAGAAAGTTCTATAAGATCATAAAAAACACTTCTATCTTGCTGTATCAAAAACTTAGTGTTAGGCATTGTTTCTTGACACATTTGATTCCAAAAACCAATATTAGACATTAATAATATTTTTTCTCCATCCATATCTTTTAGATAAAGAGATTGCTTGTGTGTAAAACGATGATCAAAAGGCAAAGAAAAATAAAGTTTTTCATCCATAAATGGAATACTTTCAACATTTTCATCATCAATATCATAAGGCATAATAATAATGCTATATGTTTTATCTTTCAATCCTGAAATAAGAATATTCATATCCTTTACTTCATTAGAAATGATTTTATCAGGATAAAATAGTGAAGCTTTTTGACTCAAATATGTACTAGGTGCTGGAGCACATGAACCGATAGAGAAAGTATGCAATCTTCGATCAAACTCTTTAAGCTGTATTTTCATATTTTCTAAATCACCAACTACTCTTTTTGCATATTCTACTGCTTGAAGTCAAGTTTTATTTAATGTAATTCTATTTTTAGAACGCTCAAATAATGTAATATCCAATTCTTCTTCAAGTTTTTGCATTGAACGTGTTAAAACTGGCTGTGAAGTATGCAATGCTTTAGCAGCATGAGAAAGTGTTTGATGTTCATAAAAAGCAATAAGATGAATTAATTCTATAATTTCCATAATAAAATCTCCTTTTACTATTCATTTATATTATAGCAGATAGCTATATCCATATTGTATTTATTTTTATTGCTTTTATAAACTCATATAAAATTCTTTTATTTTTTTTGCCATTAAAAATCTTCTTTTGGCTAAGAATTCTTTATAATTATTAACATCATAATTAATTAATTCTTCTGGTATACAGTTTTCTTTAAAGGAATTTAGTAATTCTTCTAAATTAACTATTTCACCAATAGTTGGTACTTTATTTTCTATTTGATTTAAAACATCTTTTAAATATACTTTAGGAGCCGCATCTTTAATTTTTATATTAATTTCTTGTTGCGTATAAGCATAATTTGCTATTTGATTATAATCTCCTCTAGATTTTAAACCATTTTTTTGCAAATAATTTTTAGGAAATAAATGATGAATATCTCCTCTGTTTTCAATTAAAGTTTGAATTGTTAAATGTTTAGATAAAAATCCTTTATCATTAGCTTTAACTTGAGCCATTAAATATAATTTAAAATATGGACTACTTGCAACTGATGTATTTAATCTTTCAGGTAATATATGATTCCAATAAGCATCTGATAATTCTCCTGTTTCAACATTTTTTAAGTATTCTTCTGGATTAAACATATCAAATCTCTTAATATCATAATCAAACATTGATTCAGGTGATCCAGAATATCTTCCTGTAAGAACTGATAATACAAGCCATTTTCTAACAATTGTTTCAATAGATTCAGCATCTATACCATTGTCTTTCAGTAAAATATAGAGAGCATAGGCAAAATTCATAGCATTATCAGAACGAATCATTGATTTATCAATAATACCTGCCGATTTAACAATCATTACAAAACGATTATAATTTGTTCTGTTAATAAATTTCATGACACCAGTGTGCAATTTATTATAAGAATCCTCGGCAATAGCGTCTTCATAAACTCTAGTTTTAAAGTTTCTACCTGATAATAAGCTTACTAAGTCAGATAATCTTCCTTTTAAAAATTGAGAAGTAAAAGCAACTCTTAATACATCTGTATAATCAGGAATATAAATATCTTCAAAGTCTTTTGCAACCCATTTTAAAGCCTTGAATTCATCAGTTTTAATAAATTCTTTATCATTTTTTTGAATCATTTCAATATCCATAGGTCTATTCTTCAAATGGCAAAAATAATCAATAGTTTTACGAATAATATCTCCATTATATCTTTCATTTGAAGAAATTTTACTCATTGCAAAATCTGCTTGAGATAGTACTGTTCCTTTTGAATTGATACGGATAAAAATATCGGTAACTGTTTCAATTTCTAAGTTTGAGTTTAATTCAATAACACCAATTGTATTAGCTAGAATTGCCTTTAGTTTATTGATGATATCATTAATAACTGATGGATTAACATTGTTTTCTGTAGCATATTGAAAGACAAAGTCAAACGTATTAAAATCTAATTTAAATACTTCTGATATATCATTTATATATTTGCTATCTTTTTCAATGGCAGGGTTTAAAACTTCAAATTTTTCATTTATTGGATTAAAAGCAATTTTAATTCTTTTTTTCTTATATTCTTGATTAATTACTTCAAAACCAGCAATAGCAGCAGTTAAAGCAGTAATCCTTTGTTGCCCATCAATGACGACTTGCTTTCCTATACTTAATGTTCCATCTTTTAGTTTAACGTCTGGATTTTTCCAAATGATGATATATCCTACAGGATAACCTTTATATAGAGAATCTATTAAATCTCTTATTTTACTGGAATCCCATACAAAAGGTCTTTGCATTTCAGGAATAGCAACCGTTTCCTGTTTAATCCATGATATTATATTTTCAACCGAATGATTATTTACTACATATTGTGCCATAATTTTTATTCCTTTCTTGCTGTAATTTCAAATAACATTGTTTAAAATTATTGTTAAATTCAATTTTAATTGCTAATATCAGTACTAATTATAGCATATATTGAATTATTAAAGAAAATTAATTTTCTTTTATTATTGATTTTCAGTTGTATTTGTCAATAAATAAAAACAATTTATTTCATGATTTTAAAATTTATCATATTTATAAAATTATGTTATGATTGCTAAAAAGTGATTGAAAAGGATTATAAAGTACACAAGCATCACAAATAGTTAAATTAAAAGCATTAGAAAAAACAAATCATTTGAAAACTGCAATACCTCAAGAAATAAAGAGCAGTACCTTTGTATT
>CAZWZD010000037.1:0-9040 GCA_964638235.1 uncultured Erysipelotrichales bacterium | reverse complement strand
TGTGTTAAAATATAACTCATTTCTTTTTGTCAAGATGCTTAAGTTAATGACATTGGATTATTCTTTTACATTTTATAATTCAAGAAATAGCTAATTATACAGTTAATAGTGTTAATGAAGCTATTGATATGTTATTGCAGTTGAATAAAGCTTAGAATATTATTCTAAGCTTTATTATTAAGACTTTCTATTTCCTGACTATTTAAATAAGTAATAATAACAATAATTTGGATAATATGAACCATTTTATCATCAGCTATTTTTCTAAACAATTCATTCCACTGATAATTACTTTGAAAATATGTTTGATTTCTCAAGTCCGTCATTGTTGATATTTCTATTTCTAAAACTTCATTCAACAATTCTCTATAGCCACCCTGCAATACAGTATCAGGTACTATAGGATTAAAATTCACTCCATATTCATCTCTATAAACATTATTCAACTGTGCTGCATTATTGCTTGCTCTAGCAGCAAAAGCTAAAAAAGCACTTCTTTCTTTAGCATTTGATCCCATAGATGCTAGTTTCTTGTAAATATTCGCTAACAGAACTTCATTATAAATATATTTTTCTAGTAATTCTCTTTGCATTTTATACACCTCTAATTTAATATATGTAAAATTAAATAAGAGTTGCTTAATTTTCTTCTATCTTTAGTAATTTTTCTTTAATATCTAATCCTCCAGCATAGCCAGTTAATTTTCCATTTTTCCCAATAACTCTATGACAAGGTATAATAATTGCTATCTTATTCTTATTATTTGCATTACCAACTGCCCTAGCTGCTTTTTCATTATTTATCATTATTGCTATTTCTTGATATGATCTAACTTCTCCATAAGGAATTTTCATTAATGCATTCCATACTTTCTTTTGAAATGCTGTTCCTTCTATATATAATGGAATATCAAATTCTTTTCTTTCTTTTAATAAATATTCATTAATTTGCTGATAACATTTTTTTATAATTTCAGTTTCATAAATTGGATATTCTTTTTTAAAAAAACTTACTTCATAAATATAACGATCATCACCAACAATAGCTATTTCTCCAATCATTGTTTTATAATAATATACACTTTTCATTTAATCACCATAAATTTTTTTATTTTTCACAACTTTTCCACATCTTTTTGTTATATTAACCATAGAAGATTTATTCTTCCCTCAAAACAATATACCCTTGAAAAACTTTATTACAAAATAAGGTTTTTCATTTACTAAAAAAGCAGGAGTAAATCCTGCTTACATCCATTCTGTTCCATCTTCTCTTTTTAAAATAAAGCGAATCATTTCAAACAATTTTTCTTGAGTTGTAGCTCTTACAATAAAGACATGATTACCCATAGCAGCTGATAAAGCTTCAGGAACATCAGTTTCTAATGCAATAGCATTTCCATAAGATTCACGAATTTGTTCATAATTATGAGCATAACCTAAACCATCTCTTCTTCCAACATAAGCTACCCAATACTTTCTTTGTAAATCATAGAAACATTTATCATAAATAAGCATATCAGCCCAAATAGTATAAACATCAACATCATAAGCAAAATTAGTCATATCAGGCATATATGCTCCAGGAGCTCTCATATTAACCTCTAAGCCTACAATATCACCTTTTTTCCCTAATCCCTCTTTATCTTGATCTAATCTAAAGAATTCAAAATGGAAATAACGGCTTCTTGTATCAAATGCTTTAACAACTTTAGATCCAATTTCATATAAATCTAATCCCTCAACAGGCTGAGAATAAAAAGCAGTATCACTAGCTTCATTAACATTATCCATAATAGAATTTAACATAACATGACTAGTAGCAATTAAAATATTTTTATGAGAATCTGTAATACCATCAAAAGTTTCTACATGACCTGGTACCATTTCTTCAATAATAAATTGAACAAAATTATCTTTTGTAGCAAAGAAATAATCTAATTCATCATCATTTTTAATCTTATAAGTACTGCTTGCACCTACTCCATTATCAGGTTTAACAATAACTGGATATCCTACTTCATTCGCAAAAGCTTTTGTTTCATGATAATCTTTAACCAATAAATATCTAGCTACTGGAACATTAACACTTTCATATACAGCTTTCATCTTAGATTTATACTTCATGCTAGCCATATTTTGAATTTTTGTTCCAGTTGTAACATTAAACTCATTTCTTAATGTTGCTTCTAGTTCAAGCCAATATTCATTTTGTGATTCAATCCAATCAATCTTACCATACTGCATAGTAAAATAAGCACATGCTCGATAAACTTCTTCATAGTTTTCTAAATTTGAAACTTTATAATATTCAGTTAAAGCATTCTTTGTCTGATCAGAGATTTCATTATACGCAGCATCTCCAATACCTAAAACATTAACTCCTCTTTCTTTCAATCTTTCGCAAAAGTTATAATAATATAATGGAAAGTGAGGAGAAATAAATACAACGTTCATAATCGTCCTCCTATAAAATTTTCTCTACAAAATATGGGAATTGTACTCGCCACCATGGCCAATCATGATTAACATCATATCCCCAAAAATCAATCCACGCTGGAATATCTTTATATTCCAATAATTCTTTCATTCTAGATGTACTAGCAATCATTTCATCTTCCCATGCACCTTGACCTGTACACAATATAATCTTACAATTGCGATACATTTCAACATATGGATGATCGTAACTCATTCCATTGATATATCTAATTGGAGAATTTCTATATAAAATCTCATCCATATATCCACCAAAGAACAAATCACTATCATAATAACCACTCAATGCAATACAACCATTAAAAATATCAGGTCTTCTAAACATAAAATTAGCTGCATGAGTTGCTCCCATAGAACATCCAGTTGTAATAATGCCATCTGCATAAACACCATTATTTCCATAAGAATTGATTTCAAATATTCTAGGAACTAATTCATTAACAATGTAATAAAACCATTGTTCCATCATATAAGTACGATGCCCATTATCGCCACCTTCATCGCTCCAAGATTCCTGATCAATGCTATCACAACAGAACAACTGAACCTTTCCTTCATCAACTAAATCCTCAATAGTTGCTATCATACCATTATTCGCAAAATCAAAATATCTTCCATTTTGAGATGGAAATACTAACATAGGTTTACCAGCATGTCCATAAACATTAAATTCCATATCTCTATTTAAACATTCACTATATTCTTTATACCATTCTACTTTCATACATTTCTCCTATCCTAAAGTATACTGTACAAATTCATTTACTTCATCCATAGTCTTAAATCTAGCAGTATATGTAAAATTACCCATTGCTCCTGATAATATATCAGGCATTCTTTCGCACATAACTAAATCAAACTGATATTTTTGACATATTTCCTGATGACTATGTGTATATTGAACACCATCTCTTCTACCACAATATACGCAATGATAAGGTCTTTCCTTACTATAATGAGAATATCCATCAACAACCATATCAGCATAAATTTGATAAATATCAATATTATTAGCATAATTCATCATATCAGGAGTATATCCTCCAGGTGTACGCATATTAACCTCTAAACCAATAATTTCTCCCTTTTTCGCAAATTCTTCTTTATCTTCTAACATTCTAAAGAATTCCATATGAAAACATCTGCCATTTGTTCTAAAAGCTTTCACTGCTTTACGTCCAGCTTCTAATAAATCATCAGGCAACTCTCTTTGAGAATAATAATACATACTGCTTTGATCATTAACAACATCCATAATTGGATTTGGGAAAATATGAGATGTTTCAAAAATTGGATTTCTATTCAAATCAGCAATACCATCATAAGAAGTTATTAACCCATTAATAAATTCTTCCATGATATACTGTGTAATATGTTCCTCTTTATAAAAAGCTTCCAATTCTTCATCATTACTAATCTTATAAGTTGCTGCAGCACCAACTCCATTAGCAGGTTTAACTACAACTGGATAATCAACTTTTTCAATAAAGTTTTTTCCCTCTTGCAAAGTTGTTGTTAAATGATATCTAGCAGTTTTAATACCAGCTTCCTCATAAAATTTCTTCATACCAGACTTTGTTTTAATTTCATTAATATGATCAGTATGAATACCAGTAGCAATATTAAAATCTGTTCTTAATTTAGCATCTTGTTCTAACCAGTATTCGTTATTAGATTCTAACCAATCTATATGTCCATAATGGAATATAAAATATCCCATTGCTCTTACCATAGAATCATAATTTTCCATATTATCAACTTGATAGTATTCAGTTACTGACTGTTTTAATTCATCAGTCAACTCATAATATGGTGTATCACCTATTGCTAAAACATTAACTCCCTTATTCTTCAAACGATCACAAAAATTGTAAAAGTTTTTTGGAAACGTAGGAGATATATATACAAAATTCATTAATAACCCCTCCTTAGTAATTTATTATACCATAATTTTTATATATTTTGTTAAAAACAATGCATATAATTAATTTTTATGTTAATATATTTTTATATTATAAGGAGATAAATATGGAAAAAGCAAAGTTTTATAAAGTAAGTTATAATCAATTCAAAGAAGGTATGGCTGATTTTCAATTATCAGATAATCTTTTACAAACAATCTATAATGATATTCAATTGCCAAAAAGAGCAACTAAAGGTAGTGCTGGATATGACTTCTATACTCCAATTGATATTGTACTAAAGCCTCATCAAACAATTAAAATTCCCACTGGAATTAGATGTGAAATGAATCCATCATGGGTATTAATGATCTATCCTAGAAGTGGTTTAGGATTTAAATATCGTTTACAATTAAATAATACAGTAGGAATAATAGATAGTGATTATTATTTTTCAAACAATGAAGGGCATATTTTTATTAAAATCACTAATGATACAAACGAAAATAAAACTTTAGAAATAAAAAAAGGGCAAGGATTTGCTCAAGGAATTTTTATGATTTATGGGCTTGTTGAAGATGATGATGCAAATAACATAAGAAATGGCGGTTTTGGAAGTACAACAAAATAAAAAACAAGGAAATTTTCCTTGTTTTATTTTGCAACAATGAATCAGCGAACTCCTCCGCCTCCACCACCGGAAAAGCTACTTCCACCTCCAGAAAAACTGCTGCTTCCTCCAGATGATGAACTAGATGAAGCTTCTATCCCAGCATGAATACCACTGTTTGTGAAACTCCTAATCATAAATGGGGTATAATACCAATCTATATATGATTCTTCTATAAAATCCGGATACATTTCTCCTAACTTCTTTTCTATATCATTATTGATATTCAAAATACTAGCATACATTAGATAATCCTCTAATATTCGAGTATTCACTTCATTCTTATTTAAACTTAAATTATCTAAATAATTACAAAAACCAATAACCTTTTCTAACTCATCTTTATATTTCAAAGAATACTTATTGATTGTATATGAAACATTAAAGAATAAAATCTTTCTACTACTTTCTTCGCTCCACATCAATCCTTCTTCTTCCAAATTATAAGTCACATGATCTTCAACATCTTTAAACCAATCTTCTAATTTGTCATAATGCTTTCTGCACCATTTTTCAAACTCATTTGTTTCTAAAATTTTATTACTTTTAGCTGCTTTCACAAAATATTTCAATAATCTTCTCTCTAAATCATTATCAACTTCAATATTATTATTTAAATCAATAGAAAAACCATCTTTAGTACCAAAGAACCCTTTTTCCTTACGTTTTTCCATTTTTAACTTTCCATCTCTGATCCATTTTAAAAGAATAGCACTTATTAATCCACCTCGATCCTCTTCACTTATCAATCCTGCTGTAAGAGCAAAATAATAAAATCTAAATAAATCATTATGACATGGAATACTTCTATATTCATCATTGTTTACAGGAACATAATATACACTTCCATCTTCATACTCATTTGTACTTCTGGTAAAGTAAGAATATAAAGCAATCATCACTCCTCCCAAAACAATAACTCCAATTATAACTCCAATAACAACAAATTCTGAATCATCTTCATAATCATAATAATAATAATTACCATAATCATCTATATATTCTTCATCATAATCACTATTTTCATTAGCTTCATCCAAAATTTCATCAAATGATTTATTAGTAGTAATCAAATTCTGAAAAGTTCCATCATCAATATTCATTAAAATCTGCATTTTATTAGAACCATAATATAAAGACTCATCAGTTCCCAAAACTACTTTTCCACTATTATAAACAACATATCCTTTATATCCATATGCATAAATAGAACTGTTACTCTCATCAAAGCTATAATTAGGATATTCTATAGTAATTCTAACATTATCAATATCTAATTCCATATCGCTAAAGAAAGCAAAATTAAATCCCTGACTACCATTATACTGTTCCACAAAATGAGTTACATCATATTCAAAAGTATATGTCCTATTTCCATATTCACTAATTCCAAAACATAACTCATAATGATCTCCATCTACAACCAATCCACACTTATTCGACTTTTCTTCCATAGATGCATCAACATTCCAATCACCGATATTTGTATATTCAATGTTTCGATCATCTCTAACTTCAAGATTTTCAATCTGTTTATTCCCCATATTTTCCATTATCTTATAGACTTCAGTTCCTTCATCAACTGTCATCTTCCATGTTTCAGTAATATGAGCATTTCCGTTATCATCTAATATTGTGTTAATTTTCATATCTTGAACACTTGCACTTTCAGCTTTAACATTGACAGGTGAAACAAAACAGAACATTAACAATATTATTAGTAGTATCTTTTTCATATGTTATTCTCCCTTAAAATATTATTATGTTAATATTATAACATAGTTTTATGAAGTTTTAGTGAAAGTCTTTTAAGATTTAGTTAATTCATAAAATATTGTTTATTTTTGTCATTTTTAAATATATAATGATATCTGGGAGGTTGTTTTATGCCAGCAGGATATGCACATTATATTTTTGGAGAAAAAGTATTAAATAGTTTAGATAACCAATATAAAAATATCATTGAAAGAAATATTGATTTATATCATATAGGTGTTCATGGACCTGATATTTTGTTTTACTATAAAACATTATCAAATAATGATATTAAGAAATTAGGATCAACTATGCACAATGAAGAAGCATATAATTTTTTTGATGAGGCAAAAGAAGTAATTCATAACAGTAAAGACAAAGAAGCATCTTTAGCTTATATCTATGGTTTTATTACTCACTTTGTATTAGATCATGCTTGTCATCCTTATATTGGTCAAATGGAAAAAGAGTTAAATATGACTCATAGTGAGATTGAATCAGAACTAGATAGAAAACTTTTAGTCAACAATCATCTCAATCCATTAACAACATCATTAACTTCACATATAAAAGTAAATCAATATGTTACTAAAATTATATCTCCTTTCTTTAAACTAAAAGATGAAGATATATATCAGGCATTAAAAGATTTATTATTTTATTTAGGTATGATTAAAGCACCGGGTAGAATTAAAAGAAGCTTTGTTCTTGCATGCATGAAGATTGCAGGGATATATGATGAATATAAAGGATTACTTATAAATTATAATGAAAATTTAAAGAGTCATGATTGTACATTGGAATTAATGAATAAGATGGATAGTAATGTTATTTTAGCAAAAAGATTAATAGAATGTTACTTAGATGAAGATTTAGATGATATCTATCACAATAATTACGAATGAGGAGAAAAGAATGAATAAAATTAAATTAACAAAGCAAGAAAAATATTGGATATTGTACGATGTTGGTAATTCAGCTTTTGTATTACTGATTGCAACCATATTGCCAATATATTTTAATTCTCTTGCTGAAAATGCAGGAATTTCAAAAGTCGATTATTTAGCATACTGGGGTTATGCTGCTTCTATTACAACTCTGATAGTTGCTATTATTGGTCCTATTTTAGGTACAATCGTAGATACAAAAGGTTATAAAAAACCGGTATTTACTTTTTCTATGATGATAGGGGTTATTGGTTGTGCTGCTTTATCAATTCCTAAATCATGGATTTTATTTTTAGTTGTATTTGTAATCGCAAAGGTTGGATATAGTGCAAGTTTAATATTCTATGATTCAATGTTAATAGATGTTACTACAAATGAAAGAATGGATTATGTATCTTCACAAGGATATGCATGGGGATATATTGGCAGCTGTGTTCCTTTTATTATTGGACTTATATTTGTACTATTTTATGATAAGATAGGTATCTCATTAACTTTTGCGATGACACTAGCTTTATTGATTACATCATTGTGGTGGTTAGTAGTTACTATTCCTTTGCTTAAAACTTATCAACAAAAATACTACATAGAAAAACCTAAGCATCCAATTAAAGAAAGTTTTGTAAGATTAAAAAATACATTCTTAGAATTAAAAGAACATAAGAAAATATTTATATTTTTACTTTCATTTTTCTTCTATATTGATGGTGTTTATACTATTATTGATATGGCAACTGCTTATGGTAGTGCTTTAGGTTTAGATACTCAAGGATTATTACTAGCATTATTATTAACGCAAATTGTTGCTTTCCCTTTTTCATTGCTTTTTGGATATTTATCAAAGAAGTATGAAACTGGAAAACTGCTGCAATTTTGTATTATAGCCTATACTTGCATCGCTTTGTTTGCTATTCAATTAGATAAACAATGGGAATTTTGGATTCTTGCTGTATTTGTGGGAATGTTCCAAGGTGCAATACAAGCATTATCAAGGTCTTATTTTGCTAAAATAATTCCTCCTGAAAAATCAGGTGAGTTCTTTGGAATATTTGATATTTGTGGTAAGGGTGCTTCTTTTGTTGGAACTGCACTAGTAGGTATACTTGCTCAATTAACAGGACACATGAATTATGGGATTGCCGCAATAAGCATTATGTTTATTATTGGACTAATTTTATTTAGAAAGATTACTGATATTCAGTAGTCTTTTTTTTTGGACAGATCGTCCAATGACAGTTCATTTATTAAGTTTTATAATATGTTTAGAT